>JBBQQP010000286.1:0-4808 GCA_038215675.1 Chitinophagales bacterium
CGGATGCGTAAATATTTTTGGCGCACTGCCATCATTGATGGTAACCTTGTAAATGGTTCCGGGCGAATTATTCTGATACCCGGTAATTACAAACCGCAGCGAATCCGGTGCACAGATGTTGGTGTTACCCAAACTGCTAAAACCTCCTGCCGGATTGGTACCTAAGAAAACGATGTAATTTCTAATGCCAATACATCCATCCGGTCCGGTTACTCTTATGGTAAGATTTTTTGAGCCGATGGTATAAGTATGCTGAATGATGCTTGTTATCGGCCAGCTTGTAAACGTACTGTCAGGCGAGCCATCTCCCCACACAATGGTATAGCTTACATTGGTAGCAATGGTGGCAGATTGATTAACGAACTTATATATAAAAGAAGGTAAAATGGTACAGACTTTAAAAGTGGAGGTTTGCGCCACGTAAGTAACGCCTGGGTCACCATTTCCAATGGAAGCATCCGGTGTTTTTCTTATTGTTGCCGGTTTTGTAACGGAATCTCTACATCCAAAAGAGTTACTGGCTATCAGCTTTACGTTAAAAACCTGTGTGCCGTTTGGAGGAGCAACCGCACTTAAAAACTGGTGTGTTGGACTTACAGTTGTAGTACTGCTACCATCACCAAAACTCCATTGGTAAAAATTTTGTGTTCCCGTGGAGCTATTGGTAAAAGCTACCGGAATATTGCCGCATTCATTGTTTGGATTAAAAGTATAATTTACTACTGGTTTAGTATCGGTTACCCGTATCATTATATACAGTGAGTCGCTGGCGTTATTATTCGAAATAAACAGGATGGTGCTATCAATGCCATTCGTATTATAAACAACAGATTGTTGAAGAAAACCCACCGCAGTGGCAGGTGTACCAAGGTTAAATCTCCACCTGAGGGTAGTGGCTCCGGTGGATGTGCTTTGATAAATCAATGAACTTCCTTTACAGACATTGATGGTATCTCCCTGTGTAACTATACGTCCATTCACCCTCATTCCAGCAAATAATTGTGCAGAAGATTCAAGAGAAAATAACAGAAAAAAAAGCAGAAAAGATAAAGGGTAAAAAAAATATTTCATGCGAATGATAAATACAGTTAATTGGTAAATAAAGCCCTGTCGATGGAATGACTTGATAGTTTGGGAAATAAATATACAGAATTGTTTTTTAAGAACGGTGGGAGCTGGATGATATTGCTGATACCTTTTTATTAAATGGCCTTGGTTTTTCCTTATTGTTCTTACAGACGTTCTTCCAGTACTAAAAAGCGAATAAATATTTTATATTGATAAAATTTACATAAGAGCGGATGTAAGTCAATTATATTGCTGACAATTTTTTAATTGTTCATGATAGCCCCTTTTTTGTTTAAACGGATTTTATACTTGTATTGTAAAAGGAATCTGGTAAATCTTTCATATCGATAGAAGCTACTTGGGTGCTGATCATTTCTTTTTAGTAAATATGGCTCAATATTAAAATCACATTTGGTGCTTAAGATGCCAAAAACATCTTAACGGATAAAATTCGAATTGTCGCAACTAAAAGTTATTGAAGCAACAACGGCAGCTGCTCCGCCTCAGCCGGTATCCTCAGCGGTCGAAACTGGCAGCGGCAAATTGAGTTGTATCCACTTTAGGCGGAACAGTTGGTTTTAACAAAAAAACCGAAGTGTTCAACTTCGGTTTTTTACAATAATAAGGTCTTCGGTTTTAATGAGCAATCCCTTCCAGTGCCAGCAAAAACGCATATTCTCTGGCCTTATCTTTTAATGGTTTGTATCTGCCCGAAGCACCACCATGACCGGCTTCCATATTGGTATATAAAAACAACCGGTTTGTATCAGTCTTCATCACTCTTAGTTTTGCCACCCATTTGGCTGGTTCAAAGTACTGCACCTGGCTATCATGTAAACCGGTTGTCACCAGCATATTGGGGTACGCCTTTTTTTCTACATTGTCATAGGGCGAATAAGATTTCATGTAGTTGTAACTTTCCTTGTTAGCTGGATTGCCCCATTCATCATATTCATTGGTGGTAAGCGGAATGGATGCATCGCTCATGGTGGTAATCACATCTACAAAAGGAACTGCTGCAATGATGCCATTCCACAAGTCGGGCCGCATATTAGCAATGGCGCCCATTAACAATCCGCCGGCGCTTCCTCCATTGGCATACATGTGTTTTTGAGAAGTGTATTTTTCTGCAATTAAAAATTCAGCACAGTCAATAAAATCAGTAAATGTATTTTTCTTTTTCATCATCTTGCCATCCTCATACCAATACCTGCCCAGCTCCTGTCCGCCACGTATATGTGCAATGGCAAATGCAAAACCCCGGTCGAGTAAGCTAAGCCGGATGCTGCTAAAGTACGCATCGGAACTGATACCATAAGAACCATAAGCATACAACAATAAAGGACCGTTACCATCTTTCTTAAATCCTTTTTTGTACACAATTGAAATGGGTACTTTTGTTCCATCTTTAGCGGTAGCAAAAAGACGATCAGTTTCATATAGTTTTGGATCATACCCACCCATTATTTCCTGCTGTTTCATCAGTTGTGTTTCCTTGCTCACCATATTGTAATCGTACACAGAATTAGGCGTCGTTAACGACGTATAATTGTACCGCATAATATCTGTGTTGTAGTCTGGATTGGCCGAAATATTGGCTATGTAGGAAGCCTCTTTAAACTCGAGATAATGACTGCTGTTGTTTTGAGTATTTAGTATATGTATCTGCGTTAGTCCACCCTTTCTTTCATTGATGGCCAGGAAATTTTTAAACAGGTCGAAGCCGGAAATCAGGATGCTGTCATTGTGTGCCACCAGATCTTTCCAGTTGGCGGCCTCCCTTTTATTTTCTGCACAGGTTACGATTTTAAAGTTTTTTGCCTCAAGGTTGGTACGAATATAAAACTGGTCGTTGGCATGATCAACGTCGTAGAGCACTTCTTTCATACGTAGTTGAAAAACTGCAAATGCATCATCTGGATTATTTGCATTGATCCAGCGAACTTCTGACGAAACGGTAGCCTGCGAACTGATCAGGATGTATTTTTCCGATTTGGATTTTTCTACGCCGATATAGTTGGAAGGATCCTTTTCTTCGTACACTATTTCATCCGCATCGGCTGATGTACCCAACACATGCTTCTTTATTTTTTCTGATAAAAGGGTAACTGGATTTTTGGCTGTGTAGAAAATAGTTTTATTGTCATTGGCCCAAACAGCGCCTCCTTCTGTTCCCGGAATTTCGTCTTTATAAATTTCTCCCGTCTCCAGGTTTTTTATGTGAATTTTATATTGCCTCCGTGAAACCATATCCACGCCATATGCCATTAATTTATTATCGGGACTGATGGAAAACCCAGTGGCTGAAAAATAATCATGCCCTTCTGCCATCGCATTTACATCCAGCAATACTTCTTCGGTGGCCTGCAGATTTTCTTTTTTGCGGCAGTACACAAAATAGTCTTTTCCTTCCACCAGTCTGCTATAATAATAGTAGCCTTTTTTAAATACCGGCACCGATTCATCCTTTTCTTTAATGCGTCCCTTCATCTCGGTGTACATTTTTTCCTGCAACGGTTTGGTAGCCGACATCATGGTGTCGTAATACTTATTTTCAGCAGCGAGGTAATCCACAACTTTATTACTGTCTGGACCTTTCTTAAAGAAATCATTCATCCAATAGTAATTGTCAATCCTGGTATCGCCATGCGAAATGAGTTCTTTCGCTTTTATTTCGGCTACTGGTGCCGCTATGTTTTCGGGCCAGTTGTAAGCAGTTTTTTTCACTTCAGATTTGTTATTACATGATAGAGTCAGCAAAGGTAAAAGAACTAATGGGGAGCAGTTTTTAAATTTCATTGTTAGGCTATTAATTTGGGATGATAAATTTCTATTACAATATTACGATTTTACCATAATGCGTTACTGGGGAATTGGGATAGGTGGTGATGGATTGCGATGGATATTAATACGATGGGCTCCACCCATCGCTATGTTCTTGTCGCCCTTACAGGGCTTACATATCCTAGCCCTGTAAGGGCGGTAAGAACAAAGCATAGGGTGCAGCCCTATGATATTTTAATTTTATTATTGGGGGTGTTATTTGTGAATGACGAAATGGTTTTCAGCATTGCGATGGGTATGATATTTTGATGTATTCGATGTTATGACGGTACGATATACGATTGGCTTCAACCATCGGTATGTTCTTTTCGCCCTTACAGGGCTTCTATTTGCCAGCAGTGTATGGGTGGTAAGAACATAGCATAGGGTTCAGCCCTATGATATTTAAATTTCATCATTGGGGGTGTTATTTGTGAATGACGAAATGGTTTTCAGCATTGCGATGGGTATGATATTTTGATGTATTCGATGTTATGACGGTACGATATACGATTGGCTTCAACCATCGCTATGTTCTTGTCGCCCTTACAGGGCTTATATTTGCCAGCCCTGTATGGGCGGTAAGAACATAGCATAGGGTTCAGCCCTATGATATTTAAATTTCATTATTGGGGGTGTTATTTATGAATGACGAAATATATTTCAGCATTGCGATGGGTATGATATTTTGATTTATTCGATGTTATGACGGTACGATATAGGATGGGCTTCACCCATCGCTATGTTCTTGTCGCCCATACAGGGCTTCTATTTGCCAGCCCTGTAGGGGCGGTAAGAACATAGCATAGGGTTCAGCCCTATGATATTTAAATTTCATCATTGGGGGTGTTATTTGTGAATGACGAAATGGTTTTCAGCATTGCGATGGGTATGATATTTTGATGTATTCGATGTTA
>JBBQQP010000287.1:0-4804 GCA_038215675.1 Chitinophagales bacterium
TTGAAACAATCGGCAGCAGTACCTGTCAGCAGCGGTTACGGCGAACGAATGTGTTGGGCTTTTTGTTATTAACTTGTATTTTAATTTTCAATCGGCTTCAGTTTCAGGGCTTGACCAGCAATGAATACCCTGCCTGCAGCAATACATAACTTTGTACGCCATACTTTATCAACCTCACAAAATCCAGGAACTATGCAACGCAAAGAATTTCTAAAACAAACGGGCTTGGTGGCAATAGGAGTTGGCGCATTTGGCAAGATCCATTAAAATAAAACCATCTATTCCTGCTCCATTTATTGCTTTATTGCTTCAAAACGATGGCAGAAAAATACTCGTTGATACCGGTATCGGTTTTTTGGAAAAGCCCTTGGTATTTAGAGGTAATTCGTATGTATTTGAGGGAAGGTTACAGCAGCTGTTACTACAGGAAAATATAAGAAAGGAAGACATAACCGATGTGGTCATTACTCATTTTCACCCCGACCACATCGGCGGTATCTTTGCGGAAAACGGAAAGTTGATTTTTTCGAATGCACAGTTTCATATGCATGAAGACGACTGGATGAACTGGCACGCATCACAGTCAAACAATCAACCGGAACTATTTAAATATTTCATTGAAAAAAATATTACACACCTGAAAAACCGTAATCTAAATTTAGTAAAAGGGATTTCGTGGAAATTCTACCGGGAATCACAGCAGTGAAAGCCGACGGGCATACGCCCGGACAAATCGCATTGGTCATTTATTCTGAAAAAGAAAATTTATTATTTATTTCAGATGCCTTTTTGCACCCTCTTCATATAGAGAAATTAGACTGGCAAACTAATTATGATCTGGATTATGTAAAAGCAAAACAATCCAGGGTTAAGCTTGCTGAACTGGCGTATAAAGACAATATGTTTGTGAATGCATTTCATTTTAACTTTCCCGGGTTAGGCCGCATAAATAAATCCGAAAAAAATTGTACCTGGAACTATTCGGATAAGTAACACAGGAAAAAGCGGATCAAGCAATCGGGTATTGGCCTGCTGCTCTAAAAGCAACCGCACGGAAACCGCTCTATCACTCAGCTCTTCAAGATGCCCTGACCAGTTGGTAAACTTGCATTTACGAATTGTTTTCCAAACCAGTTAATCAACTCTTTCGGATCTTCTTCAATAGCCAATTTCAAACCTGCTATCTCCTACAACATCGCCAATTGCGTGCAAACTAAAATGGCATGGCGCAACAAAAACGGATGATGCTGCTATGTTTGCAGGAAGGGTGAATTAAATGCTGGTTGTAAGTTTCTATACTGTCTGGTCACACAAAATGATCTTAGGATGCGGGAGTGCCAGTGGGCACCGAGGTCTGAAGATTGTCGCAGCTTTAAACCGATCTAAAACACAATATTGTCAATACTTCCAAAGAATGATTGATCTCTTCAACACAGCGTAAATTACATCTACATTTTATAAAAAGAATTGCACTTTTTATGGTATCGGGGTTTTCGTGTGATGTCGTCCTGCCTATAAAATTTATTGTTCCCTTTCTTTTACATTCAAGGCGCTGCTGTATTTTCTGATGAAGAACAAAACAAAAGCTACCAACACCCGGCTTAAAAAAACACCCTTTTTCTTTAGTTCCCCCACTTTAGTTTCCTTTTTGTGGAAACCGTTACCCAAAACTTCAACAGCTATTGTTTTATAAACTCTTCTAATGCCGCATAGTTTTAGAAAATACAGTTGCACTAATTTTCAATTAGAAACGCTAAACCATTGCAACCCTCTACTGTAGCGCCGAAAAAAGATAGTTGGTATAACAGGCATTTTAATAAAAGCAGTAATGTAGTACCTTTTTTTTATGTGGCATACCTTGGCAAAATCTTTGACTAGGGAATGTAGTTCCTGGTTAAATGGGAAGATTTCTACCAGGATCTGGGATTCGGCAGAACCATCCTTGTCTGTTTATGATGTCTCATAGCTGGCACATTTGTAGAATATTCAACCGCTTAATTTTTAGTTTCAAAATTACCATAAACGAGCAATTACAGAAAGCATTTTGCTTTATAATAAATGCCACTACGCTTAGTGTGGTGCATTGGCATTAAAGATGATTTACAACAAAATAATTTTATATGATGATTGATATTTTCGGAGCTCGGGCCATTGGTTTACAACAAATTAAAAAATTGCTTTCCGATGCACCGGAGATTATTATCTGGGCAGCGCCAGTCATGTTTCTATTTGTGCTAATTGAATGGATTTATTCAAGCATACACCACCGAAAAACTTATAGCAAGAAGGAAACTTTTGCATCCATTTGTGTTGGACTTGGTAATATTTTCATATCATTCCTGCTCAAGTTTACAATATTTTACACCGTTCTCCAGGTGTATAACCTGGTACCCTGGCGGCTCTATTTAAACTGGTGGACCCTAGTGCCCTGTTACATCATCCTCGACTTTTGCAGCTATTGGGCACATCGCATCTCTCACCATCAAAGATTTTGGTGGGCTACCCATGTGGTGCATCATAGTGGAGAAAATTACAACCTAACTACATCGTTCCGGTTAAGCTGGGTACAACACCTTAAAATCATTTTCTTTCTGCCGGTTGCTCTTTGCGGCTTTCACCCGATTGTTTTTTTTGTAGCCAACCAGATAGCCATACTCTTCCAGTTTTGGGTGCATACAGAATACATTAAAAAATTGCCGCGGTTTTTTGAATATATTTTTGCAACACCCTCCAATCATCGGGTACACCATGGCTCGCAGGATAAGTTTATCAATAAAAATTTCGGAGCTACATTTATTCTATGGGACCGCATTTTTGGCACCTATCAAATAGAAGATGAGAAGGCCAGGTATGGCCTCACTCATAAAATCGCCCATGAAGGCAATCCTTTTTATATCAATTTTCATGAGTTTATAGATATCTGGAAGGATATGCGGAAGGCAAAGGGACTTAGAAAAAAAATGTTTTATTTATTCGGAGATCCCATTGTTGTTGCAAAAGATAAAGCAGACTTAAACCAGCAGCGGCATTTGCCGCAAAAAGAGTCGAACAAAATAATTTTTAAAAATCAGAAGAATATCAAAAACATGCCAGTCGAAAATATTTAAAACCAATTTTAAATCGCTTTCCTATAGGTTATGATACCATTGGCATGTTCGTATAAATTAATAAAGTAGTTAAATGTACTTGCTAACCTATTCCAAAATCATACAGCTAATTGAAGAACGTGTAAATAAAAATAACTTCTTCCCGCCAACATATCCAAAAGTGCAAGTAGCGGCGATAACCATACCTGTACCACGGTTGTTCGTTGCTTTTATTAAAATTCAACTTTGTTCACACAATAGCTAAAAAAGGAAAGGCGCTAATCGTTCTGCAATTTTCATTTACATTTTCTTGTCTGCAACCCACCGGCTGATAATTGGTCATTTGCAATAGGATATTTTTTATCGGTACTGAATATTAATACTGGTAAAAATTATTGGGTATGTACTTCTTCTCAACTTTTTTTGATAACTCAAAAAGTATTGCATTTATCAAGCAATAAAGTTTCCTAACTGTACGCTCACTTTTTAATAATACTTAAAGCGCTGATCAGCCAGATACAATTATCAATAATCATAAGCCTCCTCCTCCTAGTGCAAATCTTTAATAAAGTAGTTGCCAAATTTATATTTCCCGATATCGTAAGCAGAAAACAATATTTGTAGTAACATTTTAAGAATTCACGTTGTTACTTTGAACTTAACCAAAAATTAACATTCATGAAAAAATGCTTAGCAACCGTAGTTACTTTACTGGTGCTCAAAATGTGTGCATTTGCACAAGAGCGAACCGTAACCGGTAAAATCTCCAATGAGCAGGGTGCACCAATCCAAAGTGTGTCTGTCGTTAGTACTGACGGTAAAGTTGGAAGTCAAACAGATGCAGAAGGCAATTACAAAATCACACTTCCAGCAGGAACAAAATCCATTACATTTTCAGCAGTTGATTTTGAAAGAGTTACCAAAACTTTGGGAAAGGCATCTATTCTTAGTTTTTCTTTGATTAGCTCGAATACAAGCTTGTCAGAAGTAGTTGTGACGGGTTATGGTACACAACGGAGGAGAAATGTTACAGGATCCATTTCTTCAATCAATGCAGATAAAATTAAGAATGTACCGGTCCAAAGTTTCGAGCAGGCTTTAAGCGGAAAGGCTGCAGGATTAAATGTAATCCTTCCCAATGGAGTACTAAATAACCCGCCTGTTGTGCGTATCCGGGGAGTAAATTCCATATCGGGCTCATCTCAGCCTTTGGTAGTTATTGATGGTGTTCCTGTTTTGTCTGGAGACATCTCAACTAACCTTAGTGCAAACAATGCGTTAGGTAATTTAAATCCAAATGATATCGAAGACATACAAGTGTTAAAGGATGCCGCATCTTCTGCAATATATGGTAGCCGGGCTGCAAACGGCGTAATGTTGATTACTACAAAAAAGGGTAAATCCGGCAAAGCCAAAGTAAGCTATGACGCCTGGGTTGGTTCTACCAAAGCGTTTAAGTTGTTTGACGTATTAGGTGCAAGAGACTATGTTGATATTAAAAACGAAGCGATTAGAAACCAACCTGGGGCTGTATTTAACGGACATGTACCAGGCTCACCTATATTTTTTCTGGATACAATTAACGGCCAGGTTGTAGACACAAAATGGGCGGATGAAGTCTATCAAACTGGATTTCAGCAAAACCATAATTTGAGTGTCTCCGGTGCCAATGCAGGTACCCGCTATTATTTCAGTACCAATTACACCGACCAGGAAGG
>JBBQQP010000288.1:0-4792 GCA_038215675.1 Chitinophagales bacterium
GGTATTTTTAGGGAAGGAAGCCGATTGGGAAATTCACAATTAAGTTGGCGTAGGTTAAAATGAATTTTAACTTTTAAGCAAACCTGATCAAGCCTAAATATAAATAACAATGGCACAATCATCAATCGAATGGACAGAAATGACCTGGAATCCAACAACAGGTTGTAATAAAGTTTCAGCCGGCTGTAAATTTTGCTATGCAGAAGTGATGACAAGGCGTTTGCAGGCGATGGGCATTGATAAATATAAAGACGGCTTTAAAATCCGTACGCATGAGGATGCCTTGAATACTCCTTACGGTTGGAAATCACCGAAGATTGTATTTGTAAATTCTATGAGTGATCTTTTTCATAAAGATGTGCCCCTGGAATTTATACAAAAGGTTTTTGCTGTAATGAATGATTGCCCACAACACACATTCCAGGTGCTAACAAAACGTTCAGATATTTTGCTGAAATATCACAAGGAATTAAACTGGACTCATAATATCTGGATGGGGGTTTCATTAGAAGATAGTAAAATGACACATCGAATCAACGACTTGCGTAAAACAAATGCACGGGTAAAATTTCTTTCCTGCGAGCCCTTAATTGGTTCGTTACCAAAAATGAACCTCAAAAAAATAGATTGGGTTATAGTAGGTGGCGAAAGCGGAAGAACACCAAGAAGCATGAATGAAGATTGGGTGCTGGACATACAGGATCAATGTGAGAAATCAAAAGTGGCATTCTTTTTTAAACAATGGGGTGGCACTAATAAAAAGAAAGCGGGAAGAGAGCTGGCGGGGAGTACTTATAATAATATGCCTGTAATCAACGCTAATAAAGAGATGTCAGTTTAATTGAATGTTTTATAATCGAGATTCGTGCAATAATTTCCCCATTTATAGCTGCAATTTCAGCATATTCATTTTTTGAAAGTTACTATACGTTCAACTGTACCCTGGCTTTACGGCGTAGATTTTGAAATCGCTCGTATAAACAATACCAATAATGAAAGAAAGTAAAAAAGTACCGGAAAATAAAAATCGGTTTATGCAAATGGCGGTAGACCTAAGCCAGTATGCCCTCGACAGTAAATGCGGTGGCCCCTTTGGAGCCGTCATTGTAAAAAAAGGAACGATCGTTGGCAGCAGCGGTAATAAAGTTTTTATCAACTGTGATCCCACTGCCCATGCAGAAGTAATGGCAATAAGGGACGCCTGTAAAAATCTAAAGACCACCGACCTCTCCGGCTGCGAAATTTATACCAGTGCAGAACCATGCCCTTTGTGTACCGCAGCCATTTACTGGAGCAAACTGGAAGCCGTATATTTTAGCAACACGGAAGAAGATGCACTTGAACATGGCTTTATCGACAAAGAAATTATGGCCGAATTAAAAAAGCCAAAAGAAAAACGAGCCCTGCCTTTTAAACGAATAAAAAATGAACTGGCATTAAAGATTTTTAAACGGGCTTTGGAAAAATCTTAAAAAAATTCTTGTTAGATATATTCCCATTTTACAAAATAAAAAAGCACCTTTAAGCCTGAAAATACAAGATACTTTAGAGATGAATATAACGCATGCTAAAAATATCTTCCGGTACCCTAATATTTGCAACAGATAGTCTTTGGTAACAGCGGCAAAAAATAATGTGGTGATAAAGACTTTGCAGGTAATAAAATCAATCACTCAAGGCAACACCATGTATATAGTTCGTTAATAAATTCTATCAACCCTACATTATAAGATACCTTAATTTTGAGGTACATAAATATTCAATGGAAATAGCAACAGAACTGAACGAATTTATAAAACTGCACGATAAAAAAACATTAAAAAAGGGAACTGATTTATTTTTCAAATACCATGATAAAATTGAAGTACTTGAACAGCAAGAAGGTGATTTTGTTATAAGCATACCTAGCCAAAGCAGCGACGACATGTACATTGTATCGCTTAGTACCGGAGAAGAATTGGTAAAAGACGAATGTGAATGTATTGCCTACGACAACTATGGTGAATGCAAACACGGAGTCGCCGCCGCATTATATTTGTTGCATACCGAGTGCAGTTTTTCTCTAATTAAAATAAAACAGCTATTAAGACTAAAAGATCCTCCTGCGCAATACTCTTTAATACAACAAATATCAGACGCAACAAACAGTAATGCTCCTGCAAAAGTTATTGCTTTATCTGTAAGCAATAAAAGCCCCGGCACATGGAAATCATTTAATGAAATCAGCTCCATCAATCAATATACCCTACAAAGATATTCCGGTAATTATTATACTAACCAGGCGGATGTAAATAAAGTAAAGCAAACTAATTTTGATGAACCAGGCAGGCATTGGCAATTTCTATTTCAGGCAAACAATAATGAGTCATACAACCCTGAAATAAAATTCGATTCCAACCAAACATACGCTTACAGATGCACTTGTATAAATAATACAAGGTTGCCTATGTGCAAACATGTACGCACTGTTTTTGATAAACTAACCTCAGAAAAAGGCTCAGGATATTTTTTATTATTTAAAGATTGGACAAAACAAAAAAACGAATTGCTAACACCCTACGGCATTTCATTAAAGGATGAAGAATCAAAATATTTTGAATTTACGATTAATTATTATAATACCCTTCAGCTAAAAGTGCCGAAAGGATTTTACAAAGTAGATGATGTTGAAGGACTAAAAAAGTTATCCGCTTCCCTGCGGGTAAAAAACAATAACGGTGGCCATTTGCATCGGCCCCTGCCTTTGCCCAACACCATCATAGATTTTGAAATTGGCTATGTGCTTAATTTAAAAAGTAAACGCCTGGGTTTAGGCTTTGAATTGGAGCTGACAAAAGTAACTGATAAGGCGGGCAAAACTGATATTAAAAAACTATCCTTGAATACAGCCGTAAACCTACCGCTGTTGCGCCAATTCAACGATGAACAATATGAAATGGCATTGGAGTTATCCGATCAAAAACTGTTGTCATTTCTAAAATCAAAAGGCCATGGGTATGCAGGTAGTTACAGCAATCCCTTTAATCAAATGAGTGATGCCGCCACAAATGATTTGCAAACACACTACATTGAATGCATCATAAAATTGTGGCCGCACATTATAAAAAGCAACAAGGTTTTTCTACTGGAAGATGGTAATTACAGCGTAAAAAACTGCAGACCGGTTGAAGTAAGTGATCATAAAGTACTGCTATCCTTTGAAATAATAGCAGATGAAAAATTTATTACCATCTGGCTGATTCCTGTGTTTGAAGACAAATCTTATATTACTGAGATTGACAAGATAGTTTCTTTTTTTAATTTCCTTTTTAAAATAAATGAAGTTGCTCATGTTTTAAAAAATACGGAGGATATTCAGGTACTGGAACAGTTTAAAAATGGATTTATAAAAATACCGGCAACCCGCAAGTTACAGGCTATAAAAAGCATCATAGCGCCATTGCAGGAAAGATATGAAGTGCGACTGCCGCCAAAGTTTGAAATTGAAACTGTGGAGGCAACGATGCAGCCGCAGGTACTACTAAAAGAATTTAATGAACAATTTTTAATGCTGCAGCCACAATTTTTGTATGATACTACATTAGTAGATTATGATACCACTGCGGATGATATTGTTCTGCAAAAGGAAGATGGTAGTTTGCAGATAATAAAAAGAGAGATTGCTAAGGAAAAACAATATTATGAGACGTTGCGACCATTGCACGAATCTTTTAATAAACAGCACCAGAATGACTTCTTTTTTGTACCATTTAAAGAAGTAATGAAGGGTAACTGGTTTTTGAATACCGTTCGGTACATGCAGGAAAATGGTTTTGTAGTAAAGGGTATGGAAAACCTGAAACGCTTCCGTTACAACACCAACAAACCATCGTGGGAAATGAAAACCGGCAGCGGTATCGATTGGTTTGACCTTGAAATAAAAGTAAGTTTTGGTGATGAAGAAGTGCCGTTAAAAGATATAAGAAAGGCCATTATCAGCAACCAGAATATAGTAGTGCTGGGCGATGGTACTTTCGGCGTACTACCCGACGAATGGCTGCAGCAATACGGCATGATGTTCAAAATGGCAGAACAGCAAAAAGATGGCTCCATGCGGTTGAGCAAACTGCACTTCACTTTAATAGACCAATTGCATGACCAAATTGATGACGAAGCTATTTTTAAAGAAATAGAAAATAAAAAACAAAAACTAAAAGACATTGAAAATATACAACTGATAAAGCACAGTAAAAACATCAAAGCCAAACTACGTCCTTACCAGCTAAGCGGTTTTCAATGGATGCAAACCCTGGATGAGCTTGGCTGGGGCGGCTGTTTAGCTGATGATATGGGCCTTGGCAAAACCTTACAGGCCATCACTTTTCTGCAGTTTCTAAAGGAAAAATACAAAGGTAGCACTCACCTGGTAGTTTGTCCCACATCTTTAATTTACAACTGGGAAAACGAATTGACAAAATTTGCACCCAAATTAAAATATCACATTTATTATGGTACCAGTCGTGAGTTTACCAATGAACATTTTGAAGATTATGATATAGTAATCACCAGCTATGGTTTGGTAAGAAATGATATGGAACAGATGTTGAAATTTAACTGGCACTACGTTATACTGGATGAGAGCCAAACCATCAAAAACCCTGAAGCGCAGGTAACAAAAGCGGTACAATTGCTTAAAGCAAAAAACAGGCTTGTAATGAGTGGCACACCGGTGCAGAACAACACTTTTGACCTGTATGCACAATTTAATTTTATCAACCCCGGCATATTGGGCAGCAAAGATTTTTACAAAACA
>JBBQQP010000289.1:0-4773 GCA_038215675.1 Chitinophagales bacterium
AAAATAATACCCATCAATCAATCATACAATCAATGGTTTAGATAAAGCCAACGCTCCAATGTAAGGTAAAAACATTTGTACAAAATTATCACTTGTCAGTAAAGGATCACCTTAACATTGGATGGCGTAAAAGCAATGCCGGATTTTAAAGGTAAACAAAGGTTAGTTTTTGCACTTGCAACGTAGGTAGATGATTATATTTGACTTTAAATCAGGATTGACTTTAGCCATTTGCCGTATTAAATTTACAGGATACAAAAATAAATATATGCCAGACATCTATTCAAGTATTTTACTGGATTTTGCCGCTCCATTGTTACACAAAAACGACAGCAAAAAAATATTACAATTCAAATTAAGCTTTGCTGAAATGGTTTGGAACGATTGTATAGCAGAAGAATTGAAATTAACCTTGTTGTCTTTATCAATTAAAAATGCAATTAATGTGGAAACTAAAAAAAACAAACAGTTTCAAAAATTTGTCTCTGTTTTAAAAGCAAATAAAAAAACTCATTTTTATAAATATAAAAATTACTTAGTAAATACGGAAGTAAAGCAAAAGCCAGATGGCAGTTTAAGTGTTGTAGCACAGTTTGTTGAGCCCAAACAAATAATTGAATCAAATGAAAAACTTTTAAACGATTTTTTACTAACAAGGCCCTGGAAATAATATACTATTCCTTCTATATTTTATTGTATTAAAATCAACAACGGCGAAAAATTGAGGCCAGTCTATTGGATGTTTTCCCATTGGTTAAAGGCACTGATTTTTAATGCCAGTTGTGTGGTGTACGCTTCAGTTGTTGGACAAAAAGACCAACAACGGCCTCCGGAATTTAAATTGTTGCGTGAAGTAATTACAGGTTCTGGAACTAACCATATTTTGAACGACTCATAAACGAATCAAACGACTCATGAAGGACTCATCAATGACTCAATTGCATCAATCAGCGGTTGGCCAGTTGGCTCCATACATTGTTCGCTTCGATCACGAAAAGAAATATGAATGAAATTTTTATTTCCCTGCCACTTCTTCCATCATTAAACTTTAACTATAAAACCAACCAATTTCCAGCAATTTCTCTCAACGAGCAATAAGCGGGGCTTAGGACGTTCCGTCCATTAATGATTTTTTTTGCATAGTAAAAATTCAACTCCGGCAAACATAACATCGTTGCCGTCAATCAGGCTAAACAAAGAGGCATTGCTACGAAAAAGTATTTGCCCAATTTCCAGCAATGTCTCACAACGACCAATAAGCCGGGCTGAGGACGTTGGGTCCATCAACGAAAAGTATCTTGCATCGTAATAATTCAACTCCGGCAAATGCAATGCCCATGCCGTTGTTCAGGAACTGCATAGAGACATTGCTGTAAACAAGGATTTGCCGGAGCTTAATAAACATCAGCGATTTTTTTGAAACTATCTTGTACATTTATTAAGCAGCTTCTGTTCCCTGCTGAACAAGAAATGAATAAGCGCCAGGCAGCCGCCCATCGTTCAGCAGAAACAGCCTTCAACTATGCCGGTTGTTCTTGTAAGAATGGTGTATCAACAAGAGTTTCCGATCGATGAATGAATGCTGCAAATTTTTTGTGCCTCTTTTTTAACGCTGGTTTCGCTGGTGGTTGTTTCTAAATGCCAGGAAAAGAAATAATGCGGTTGATTTGTTCCCGACTTCAAAATTTATGATCAAAGCAAATTATTTTCCCAAACATAATTCATCAACGCAGCAGCTGTTTTTGTTTGGGTTTTCTTACGCAGGTTTCGTTTGTGGTTTTCTACGGTATCGTAGGCAATAAAAAGCTGTTCTGCTATTTGTGGGGTATTCAATCCCTTTGCCATTAATTGTACTACTTCACGTTCTCTTTTTGACATTACTGGCAAATTAGCATCAATTAGTTTTTGTTCCTCCACTACCGCAGTATAATAACGACTTTCATTATTACTTACGTCCACCACCGTCATCATTGTTTTTAATGGAACAGCCAGATGCGATAAATCGGTTGTCATTACCAAACAACTAATCACCTTACACTTATCACTATACAATCTTTGCGGAAACTGGATCAATACCCAGCGATACTGGTTGTTTGCGTCCAGCATCCGGCAATAAATATTGCTGGTTAATTTATCGGATTTTTCAATAGGTTGCGTTTCATTAATCTTTACAGCCATTGCCACCGCCGACATTACAAAACCTACATCGTTGGGATGTAAAATGGCAAACCAAAAACCTATGCCCTTACCTATCCAGTCTACTGTGTTATGTGGGGTAAGCTGCTGCATATTATTGCTGGCTTCCACTATGGTCATATTTTTTGTTTCGGGTATAAACCAGCAAAAGGATGCAGGTGCATAACGGGTGGCTTGTTCTATTGCAGGCGCAAAATAATTTCGGTATTCAATTGCTACAGTTTCCTTGCGCATCAACGCTTTGTTGAGCTCTTCCTGAGAGATTGGTGTTAGTTTCATTTTGTCAGCTGGTAAGTTTATTACAAGTTAGCAAAAATGACAGATATCTGCTATGCCTGATTACATATAATGCCAGTAATTTCATTGTTCGTCGAAAATCATCTAAACAACTGATTGAGTACTATTATGAAAAAAAATTTATTCTTTTTAATCCTGCTCTTTTCTGTAGCAAATAGCCTGGCCCAAAACGTAGGTATTGGCCTAAACAACCCTTAAAACCTATCGCATGTCAATGGTGTCAATCGAACTTAGTGTTTGGGTGCAATAAAAAAGTGGCTGAGGTAAGCCCATTAATGGTAAATATCAATCAGCTAAGCACCAGATAAAAACGCTTCAATCTTAAAAAATAAGACAGATTGAAAAAGGTTATTTTAGCTTTTTCGCTCATATACATAAAACCTGAATAATTATGCAAAAGATTAATTTTCTTATTTTCCTCGTCATTTTAGTGCAGCCCATTTTTGCACAACAAACCGGCTCGCTTGAAGAAAAATCAACTGAAACCGAAACTCCTTTTGAACGGGGCAGCCGCATCCTCTTTCAGGATAATTTTGAAAAAGATGCTACCGGAGATTTTCCTGCAAAATGGAATACCAGCAAAAGTGGCGAAGTAAAAAAACTTACTGGCTTTGAAAACAAATTTTTAAAAATCAATGATGGTGCTGTGGTTAATGTGCAATTAACCAAACCCCTGCCCGTAAACTTTACAGCCGAGTTCGATTTAATAGTGCCCAATGATGTATCCATGCGGTTTGCCAGCTTTGGCTTTGGCAGCAAAGCCTTAAAAATAGATTGGTTGCTTGCACCAAAAGAAGCCGTTGTATTTTCATTTCATAGCAATCAAAAACACTACAGCGAGGGATTAAAATTTGGCACACTAAAATTTTCTTCCAGCGACTTTAAATTAAAAAACCTCGACTATAAAACCCCACTCAATCAACCGATAAAAATTGGCATCGCGGTAAATGATAAACGAATACGATTGTATGCGGATGGCATTAAACTCGTTGATATGCCCACCTCTTTTGATGTTTCTTTCAGAAAAACTTTTTTCTTTAATGCCACCACCCATGGCGCTGCAGAAAGTAAACTCAATTATTTCTACATCAGCAATGTGGTAATTGCCGAAACGGGTACCGACAGGCGCAGCAAGGTATTGAAAGATTTAATGGAGAATGGCAGCTTTAGTACGAATGCTATTTTGTTTGCTACCAACAGCGATCAAATACAATCAAGCAGCAACGAAATCATACAACAAATAGCAGCTGCTTTGAAAGAATCGAAAGAGATGAAACTGCAAATCATTGGCCATACGGATAGTGAAGGCGATGAGGCAAAAAATTTATTGCTGAGTAAAAAGAGAGCTGCTGCGGTAAAAGTAAAATTAGTGAGTACGGGCATTGCAGCCAGCCGGTTAACAACGGATGGTAAAGGCGAAACAGCACCCCTGTCAGATAATACATCTGCTGAAGGCAAGGCACAAAACAGAAGAGTAGAATTTAAAAAAATTAATTGATCGATGATACGCTTTGTAATCATATTGTTTTTATTTTTTTTCGGCTGCGGGGTATTGCCCAAAGGCACGAGCTATTTTGGGGAAGACAGCATTTTTGGGAAATCGTTTAACAGAACTTTTGAAACCCTTCGAAGAGATGCAGAAAATTGGGCGCCGGCATGGGAATTGGGCATTGCCATACAGCCGCAAAAAGATGGACGGATAAAAGGCATCCGGCTAAAAAATCCCACGGCTGGTTATGTTCGTTTATCGGTATGGGATGCAGATACCAAACAATTGATGCAAACCATTAATGCGCATATAAGCGATACGGTAAATTATAATTTCAATTATTGTGAAATACCCATTGTAGCAAACAAAACTTATTGCATCAGCATAAACGTACGCAAATATTATTATTATAATTTACCCTTTAACCCGCTGCCGTTGCAGGCTTCCAACATCCGCTTATTATACAGTGTGTACGAAGAAACACCCTATCAAAGATTTCCGCAAAACAATGTACCCTCGGTTTACCACGGATTAATTGACCTGGATGTAGATTTTAAAATTGACTAAAAAAAATACAAAATGAAAAATCATTTTCTGCTGTTGTGCCTGTTTTTTGTAGCATTAACAAGCGTGGCCCAGGTTGCCATTACACCCGGAAAGTATAGGGTAAAATTGGTAACCAATAACCTTAATATGGAATATACGGTTTCTAATTTTATAAGGGTTGCTGAAGCATGCTCACCTACCAATTACAATTGTGGCGCACAAATTTGGGAAGTAAGAGCAGTAAG
>JBBQQP010000290.1:0-4758 GCA_038215675.1 Chitinophagales bacterium
CTGAATGAAAAGCTGACAGAAGTAGACCCCGAAACATTTAAACAGGAAGTTGCAGCACTGGAAACGGAGCAATATTTTGCAGTGAAAGACATCATTGAAAACTATGTGGATGCCACCATTACGTCCGATCAGTTATTAAAAATAAAAGAATATTATTTTAAGAAAAAATACTTGCACCGTATTTTGGACAGAATAGATGATTGACGTAATATTGCAGCCCTGCAGGATATGAAGTAAAGCAAGCGAGCAACAGGAAGATTGCCCATGTGGCGGAATTGGTAGACGCAGCAGACTCAAAATCTGCCATTCGCAAGGGTGTGAAGGTTCGATTCCTTTCGTGGGCACTTAAACCCGAAGTTTTATACTTCGGGTTTTTTATTGCGCTTAGCACAGCAGCCTCGGAATGAATGCACCATTAGCAAAGATGAGAAGGTTCGATTACTTTCGTAGGCACATAAATCCGAAGTTGTATACTTCGGGTTTTTTATTGCGCTTAGCACAGCAGCCTCGAAACGAATCCATCATCCGCAAGGGTGTAAAGGTTCGATTACTTTCGTAGGCACATAATTCCGAAGTTGTATACTTAGAGTTTTTTATTGCGCCTAGGGCAGCAGCCTCCCAATGTATGCATCATCCGCAAGGGTGTGAAGGTTCGATTCCTTTACCGGGCACGCAACCCCGATATTCTATACCATGGTGATTCTTATTCCTATATATTCTCTTAATACACCCATGTGCTTTCAATTTCTAATACAGCTATTGTAACAACCATGGTATCGTTAAATAATGCTATCCAGATATCTCCATTTTGGGTTTAGTAAAAATCCGGAATATGCTGCAAGTGCCTTGAAAAATAACATCAACTTTTGCGGTTATTTCTTTTGACCGTAAATACCCTAGACAAATTAAACCTAAAATGTATTTCGCCTTTGTCCAAGCTATTATAGGTTTCTGTTATAAAGGCACGCTCGTTCATAACATTCGTATTTGAAAAGTGCAACTGAAAAACATGACCACCAGTTACAAAATGAAATCCAACAGATAAAGGATTTTGCTGGTCAGACTTTGGAAAGCCAGTAGCAGCATAAAAATAATCCGTTACACACGCCACCCTTTTTATAAGCTTAAAACGTGCGCCCACTCACATGGCATTAATGTCGTTCTAATCTTTTGCCGCTGGCATGTTTCTATGTATAACTGGTGGGGTGACCTGTAACGTAAATTTGCGACTGAACTTTCGCCCAACAATGGCCTGGTAGTAGTAAGCGCTACGGTCGGTAAAAGTTATTTTGTTAGTGGTAACACCGTTCTTCACTGTGTTTATCGTAATTCCGCCGACCAATACCACTGAATTGGAATACCCTTGGTTGTTCACCATGCCGGCTTGTATTTTACGAATGCATCCAACTCTTTATTAAGGGTAGAGCGGCCAAACCCGATGCTTATATTTTTCTGCAATACCATAATCAAAAGTAATCCGCAATTGGCCTGGTCTAAACCAAATAGCTGGCTTGCCTCATGCGTTAATTCGCCAAAACGGTGCTTTATCCTAAAATTCAAAACTCCTTTTCCAATCAATTCCATAGAGTGACCCTATTTTTTAAATTTATTGATTGATTTACACTGCAAAAGTGCTTTATGATAAAAGCCTTTACAATAACCAAGTCAGGTGCATCTTATTCCTTAATGTGGGTAGTCGGGGCTGTTTCGACTTTAATATATGCGGGTATAATTTTTAATTGATTATATAAATTGCACTTGTAAATTCTCCCTTCCAACTTCGTTCTACAGATCTCTAGGCTTCGGCCAAAGGTTTATCCATATTGAGTTTTTTATACAGATACCTTTATACAGTAATTATTAAAGTACTATACTCAAACACTCAGTCCACCGAAGAGCGCAATATCTAACGGGCACGAACGAATGCTGGCATTTACTTCGGCGAACAATCTTATGCAAGGAGTCTGCACTCATCGTTACCGATTCGCTGTCTGATTACACAAAATGCAATCGCTAAATACGGGAGGGATAATGAAATCTTTATCAATCAGTATGGTAGCATTGCTCCGGGCGGAACGCTAACAATTAAGTTTTTGTTCTTATCGTATGTACAATTAAATTTAAAAGGAATGTATTATCATTGCATGGTCGTTATAAATTCCGTTTATATTTATTGGGCTGTGAACATTCAATATTAGTCATCAAGTAATCTGGGTGGATATGAAAAAAATTTACATTTTGACGCATCCATTTCATTTTACAAGCCATTTTGAAAAGGAATATTTGAAGGATAAGGCGATTGTATTTACCCGAAACCCTCTAGCAGCTGACATATTGGTGTCAACCACGTCTAAAATCCTGAAATATAAGTTGGCCAGAATTCTTTTCCCCTTCAAGAAATTTATGATTTATACAAGCGAACCACGCTTTGATTTGGAATCAAAAAATTTCAAATACTCTAACAGAATTATCATGAATGTTTACAGTAAAAACGTTTTTTTACATAATCTTCATTTTTTAGGATGTTATCATAGTAATTACGAATGTAATCTTGGAATAGATTTGCAATGCCCACCAGGAGAGCCTTTGACACTTCAAAAACTTGAAGAAAAGAAAAAATTTTGTTTAGCAGTTTTTGGATATCGTGACCCCAAAAAATCACCATTAATGATTGCTGGTAAAGATGCAGACCTGTATGTACGCCGACAAAATCTGGCACTTTTTTTCAGAAACATAACAAGGCAGACATAGTTGGCAGCTATTGGCCGGAAGGTGTAAAAGTAATCGAGCATTCAGGCTACGAAAGCAATAACGACACTTGGTGGAATAGAAAGGTGAATTTACTCATAGACTATAAATTTAATATCTGTTTTGAAAATACAATCGCCCCGTACTACTGTACTGAAAAAATTTGGCATGCTATAGCAGGTGGTTGTCTTCCAATATATTATGGTGAAGGAACAGCGATTTATGAAACATTTCCAAAAAATTCATTCGTCGATGCTTCGGAGTTTAAGTCCAATGAAGAACTACTATATTTTTTAGAAAATATTCCTTCCAAAGAATATATAGATAGATACAACACTTGCCTGGAAGTTATGCATACGTCTTGCACTAAAAGAATTGAAAATCCTCATTTTAGAACTGACCTAATAGATGAATTTATCATTAACGTTCGCAAATAAGTAAACTTAAAAAATTTTAAAATACCTGCACCAATATGTTGATCAGGTTGTAAGTTCAGAATGAAACATGCTAAAATCCAACGGCATAGAAAGATATATTGTTACAGTCTATCCTTTTTAAGATTTAACGAATTACTAAAACAATAAGGTAAAAAATAATTCCACCAATATCCAGATCTCTAACCTGGTTTGCAATTGAAAACGCTTGGTATATTTAATCCTAGCCTGTTAAAATTATATTTTGTAATCAGGTACGAAATAAAAATAATGCTTTAACTATATTATTATTCTGAATCAAGCAGGCTTCGTCTAACATTTATCTACTATTTTATAAATCTATATAATGAGGAATTTTAATAAAAAACTGTTTCTGAAAACCATTTGTCCATTTATTTTTGGGCTAAATTTCTTAATGAAATTGACTGTATTTAACTAGACGGTGATCATTCGCAGGGACGTCCTTCCTAAATGGTCATTTGCAAACTATTCTCGCAATGCTGACGCTGCCAAGTGGCGCAACATTGAATGCAAAACTGGTGCAATTGATTTGGTTTAAATGATATGTTTTATGATTATACCTATCCCAAGAGCTGCACCGGTAAAGATCGCTACCTTATCTTTTAACTTGTTGCTCATTTATGCCAAAAGGATTTTAATGGTGTTAGATATTCAGACAGGTAGCCAGCAATTTCTGTTTCAATCACATTATCCAAAACACTAGTTGCAATCATCTGGCCTGCAAACGCACCAGGATGTAACATTTGATTATAACTATATTTTTTTTAAAGATAGTCGTAATCCCACTCAGTAATATTGCCATGGTATTTTGTGATGGCGGCACCAAAATTCAACACATCCCGTCCATGATTTATCAACATGAGATCCTCCGGGTTTTCACATGCATCGATGATTATCTTTCTAAAAAAAGTTAGCCCAACAGACAAATGTTAGCTTGCGAAATGGAGTACGCAGACAAATATGCCAGCCTTCCGCCCAATATAATTCTTACCTCTTCGTATAGGGATACCTTTGAAAATAGGTAGCAAATACAAGGAGGGACAGTTACCAAGTGTCGACTTCATATTTATAACTTGACACTTATAATTCTGGATATGTCTTTCAAATGCTACCGTTAGAGAGGGTGGCCAATCAGACTCATTTACTGAGAAAATTCTTGCCTTGTTATTATATTTTAACGATGCCCGAAAAATCTACCCAGTTCGTGCATTTACTGGGGTAGTCAATAGCTACATTTAAATACGAGCTTAGTTAATGATCGTATTTCAAATGCTTCGTTTAATGAATGTGTTGTTTCTTTGTATCAATTACATGATCACTATTTTTCCCTTTTGCAGGATCTGTAACAGCATTGTTGTGTTCTTACCGCCGAGGTTCAGAATGAAATTCAATTATCTTATTTTCTTCATTTTTGAAACCACATCAATCAAAATCGATACTACTGCCTGCTTTAACCACCTGTGCGTTTAGTACACCCCAACGAATTACGCTGTTTTGAGTGTATTGTACAAATGCAACTACTTTGCAGTTGCCGAGTTTATACCCTTGTGCGTTT
>JBBQQP010000291.1:0-4736 GCA_038215675.1 Chitinophagales bacterium
CCTGGAGCCAGGCTCTATTGCCAGTGAAAGGAAAATATATGTGGGTAAAGGAAGCAAGTATTATCCCAATATAAAAAATAGGGGAGTTTATCATCGAATCCGGCAGTATTAAAAAGGGTGATACGCTGATGATACCCGGAGCTGCAATTGGTATGGCAAAAGAAAAAATGAATACACTTACGGTAAATGGTATGGATGGAACCATTGCCTGTAAAGGAGACAAAATTACTGTTCCGGTTGATAAAAAAATTACGGCCAATGATAAATTGTATAAAATTATAGCAAAAGAAGTTGCCTAAGATTATACAGTACCGCAAAAATTGTATTGGCTGCAGCATATGTATAGAACAGCAACCAGCATTATGGCGAATGAACAAGAGGGATGGCAAAGCAACCCTGCTCAACGGAACCGGTAAAAAGGATTTATTTAGATTAAATATTCCAACAGTACTGCAAATTCCATCCGAAGCCATTGCAAGGACCTGCCCGATAAAAATCATCAAAATTTTATGAACGAACACATCATTCATTTTATCAATAAACAAACCTGCGCCAGCGTATGTTGCGTAAACGAACTGGAAAAAAGTCCCTATTGTTTCAGTTGCTTTTATGCTTTTAACAGCCAGGAAGGCCTGTTGTATTTTAAGTCATCGCAGGAAGCACATCATTCAGCTATAATAGCCCAAAATCATTTGGTAGCGGGCACCATACTGCCTGACAAATTAAATGTATTGCAACTAAAAGGGATACAATTTGAAGGAACTATTTTACGCGAAGACCATCCCCTGGTGCAACAAGCCTTTGCACAATACCACAAGCATCACCCAATGGCACTTGCCATGTCCGGCCACATGTGGACCATTCAAATTACCAACATCAAGATGACAGACAATAGTTTGGGTTTTGGTAAAAAAATTACCTGGAGTAGAAGTGAATTGTTGGATCGGTAGTAATTTTAATCAGCAGCTATATTCTTTTCCGGCCTTGATATGTTCCCCTAAATCGAGATTTTCATGATAATTTTTATGAGCAAATCTTCAACGCCAGCCCTGAAATTCTACCAGTTTTTTAAATCCATTCCTATCTTAATCGACTCGTGCAATTAAAATTATCTATCCCACTTTTTTTCGTCCCCTGTTATAAAATTGTTTCTACTTTGTTTCATGACCACTTCATAGTTAACTCGTAAAATACTTTATTTAACGCCACAAAGCCAAACGCTTGTAGCAGCCTTTTAATATCTGCGATTCACAAATTGCGTATAATATTTGTCAGTTCTTTGTAAAATAAAAGTATTCAAATACTTTTATTAAAATGAACTACCTATCTTTACACCGTAAAACAATTTAAAACAAACTATATGCAGACATTAACAGAAAATATTTTAAACGTAACCTTGCTGGAACCACGTCAAAAACATCCAACGATTTTCGTTCGTTTTGATGAATTAGCGGCAGGCGAAACATTAACCATCCACAATGATCACGATCCCAAACCGTTGTACTATCAGTTACTGGGCGAAAGAGGAAACACTTTTGTTTGGGAATATCTTGAACAGGGACCAGAATGGTGGATCGTGAATATCACCAAACGTTTTACCGGCGAAAATGATGAAACCCTGGGTCAGATTGCAGCCAAAGATTTACGCAAAGCGCAGATATTTAAAAAGTACGGCTTGGATTTTTGTTGTGGTGGAAAAAAAACCGTGAAACAAGCCTGCGCAGAAAAAGGGCTGGATGCAACAACAATTGAACAGGAACTACAACAAGCTGATAAATTACCGGCTTCCAGACCGTTGCCTTATACAGACTGGAGCCTCGATTTTTTAGCCGACTACATTGTAAATACCCACCACAGTTATGTGGTGAAAACCTTACCCGATTTACGTACATATGCAACAAAGGTCAAACAGGTACACGGTGAACTTCATCCGGAATTAATTCGCATGCATGAGTTGGTAGAAGCCATCAATGCAGAACTAAACAGTCACCTGGTGAAGGAAGAAAAAGTATTGTTTCCATACATCAAAGCGCTGGTAGCTGCGAATAACAATACCCAACCATTGCAGGCAGCACACTTTGGAACAGTTCAGAATCCAATCAACATGATGGAGATGGAACATGAAGCAGTAGGCGAATATCTTGCGGAGATCAGGGAGCTATCAAATGATTACTCATTACCCGAAGATGCCTGTGCCAGCTACAGCTTACTGTATCGGTTATTAGAAGAGTTTGAAGAAGATCTGCACCTGCACATTCACCTGGAAAACAAAATCCTGTTTCCAAAAGCATTGGAAATAGAAAAGAAGATAAATCCATAAAAAAACAGCTCAAAGAAAAATGCCCATCCGTTGTTTTAACTACCTGCAAAAAAGTACGATATCACAGGATGGGCATTTGCTTTGCAAGTGTTTCAGTTTAGTTGAATTTACACAAATCAATATCTAATTCGAAAGCGTCATGATACTTACCGCCGATACAAAAATTGCTGCCATAATTAAAGAGCATCCGGATGCGCTGGAAGCAATCATAAGCATCAGTCCAAAATTTGAAAAGCTTCGAAATCCTTTGCTGCGTAAACTGATGGCTGGAAGAACCACGATTGGCATGGCGACTAAAATAAGCGGTTGCTCCGCCACTGCTTTTTATGAACACTTAAAACCGCTGGGATTTAAAATGGATAACATTACATTACCAGTTGCCGAAGAAAAAAAGGAAGTACCTGATTTCATGTTGAATCTTAAAAAGGAGCAAATTGTTGAACTCGATGTTCGTCCGGTCATTGCCTCCGGTAAAGATCCGCTCAGCATCATTACAGAAAAAGTGAAGACTATGAAAGCAGGTGGGGCGTTGAAGATCATCAATATTTTTGAACCCATTCCTTTAATGCGGCTGTTGGAAAATCAGGGCTTTTTAGTGTATGCAGATCTAATCAATGACAACCTGGTGGAAACCTATTTTTTTAAGCAAAATAAAACAAGTGAAACAGTTGCAACTCCAACCACCGATGTAACAACCGGTTGGGATAGAGCTTTGCAGCAATATGGTGATAAAGTACAGACGATTGATGTACGCCAACTAGAAATGCCGTTGCCGATGCATACCATTTTAGAAGCCCTTGATACCTTACCCAGCGATACCGCTCTATTTGTTTATCACAAACGAGTCCCGGTCTTTCTATTGCCCGAATTGGCCGAAAGAAATTTCGATTACCGCATCCGGGAAATCAGCGATGGAGAAGTTCAGTTACTAATTTTCAAAGCCTGATATGTTTGCAACCAATCCATCGAATAGTCTGGTTAAGAATACAACACATAAAGTAGTATTGCCATTCTATTTATATGCCGCCTTATCTTTTTTATTGGCTACCATTCTACTGTTTTTTTCAACGAGTGCCTTTACCCAACATTACTTTCATCCGCAGGTATTGGCCATTACCCATATCATGGCACTTGGCTGGGGAACGATGATTATTCTCGGCGCCAGTCACCAATTGGTACCCGTTTTAATTGAAGGAAAGTTGTACAGTAATGGCCTTGCCTATGCTTCATTTTTATTGGCGGCAGTTGGAATTCCCTTATTGGTTTACGGATTTTATTTTTTCAACTTAGGCTGGCCGGCCCAATGGGGTGGCATCCTCATCAATGCAGCCATCATTAGCTATGTAACCAATCTTGCCATTAGTATGGTGAAAAGCAAACATGAAAACGTACATGCCGTATTTGTTTTCACAGCAGCTTTATGGTTACTATTGACTACTGTAATAGGTTTGTTGTTGCTGTATAATTTCACTGCTACCATTTTTCCAAAAGACTCCCTGCACTATCTTCCATTACACGCACATTTTGGTATCATCGGCTGGTTGCTTTTATTGGTAATGGGTGTTAGCTCAAGGTTGATTCCAATGTTCCTGATTTCAAAATACAGCAATCCAAAATTGCTTTGGATGATTTATAGTTTAATAAATGGTGGCCTGATTTTATTGTTACTTTTATTCGTTTTCTCCAATGATACTGCTTTCTATTTTCTCCCGGCTATTGCCGTCATTCTAGCCATCGCCCTTTTTGGTTATTATTGCTATAGTAGTTACAGACAACGAATCCGAAAAAAAGTAGATGAACAAATGAAAGTTTCTTTATTGTCTGTAAGTATGATGCTGTTACCATTAATTTTTCTATTTATTATTATCGGCTTTTTGATGACTGGTAAGCAAAATCCACAGTTGGTATTGGCTTATGGGTTCATCGTTTTCTATGGATGGATAACGGCCATCATTTTTGGAATGACTTTTAAAACCTTACCCTTTAGTATTTGGAATAAAGTATATCATTTAAAAGCAGGTATTGGCAAAACACCCAATCCCAATAATTTATTTAGCAGCCGTGTTTTTAATGCAATGGCGGTGGTATACCTGACTGGGTTTGTATTGTTCATCGCTGGTGTTTTATTCACCAACACAAGCGTTCTTCAAATTGCCACTGTTTTCTTATTACTCACAGCAGTTTTGTATAACTGGAATGTACTAAAATTACTACTCCATAAATCGACCTCTTTATGACAATCATCACCAACAACAATCTTAAATGCACCATTGCACAGGCGGCTTTACAAAATGTGATGGACCCGGAAATTGGTTTAAATGTGGTCGACCTCGGGCTGATTTATCAAATTGATTTTGATGAAATCAATTTAAAGATTTATGTTGCGATGACGCTCACCACGCAATTTTGCCCAATG
>JBBQQP010000292.1:0-4724 GCA_038215675.1 Chitinophagales bacterium
AATCGGAACCTGAAAAAAATCATATTATCGATGCGTTGAGTTTTGAATTGGGTAAAGTTGAAACGATTTTTATCCGGGAACGAATGCTTTATTTTTTGTCGCAGATCGATGAAGGACTAGCTTCTGCTGTAGCATATAACATTGGCGTACATGTACCGAAAGGTTTGGAAACACCGTTGAACCAGGTAGTACCAGCAGATGCAGATCCGGAGAAATACAGATCGGTGGTAAAAGAAGGATCGCTTGATAAGTCAGCCGCACTAAGCATGGTGAATACAGTTAAAGATTCTATCAAAACAAGAAAGATTGCCATTCTTGCCGCGGATGGTGTTAATGAAGAAAGTTTGATGACAGTGAAAAATGCACTGGAAGCAGCCGGTGCTATGTGCGACGTTATTGCTCCAAGACTAGGCTTTGTCACCGGCATGAATGACACAGCAATACCAGCGCCTAAATCCTTTTTGCACGTAGCCTCTGTACTGTACGACGCAGTATATGTGCCCGGCGGATTAAGCAGCGTCGCCACGCTTGAAGCAGATCCTGATGCGCTGCATTTTTTAAATGAAGCCTTCAAACACTGTAAAGCAATTGCTGCTGATGAAGATGCATTGCAGGTTTTAAAAGCTACCTATTTCGGTAGAAAACTTCCGGAGGATAATACAGATGAAACCATTCAAATGGAGGGTATCATTATTGGGAATATTGAAAAAGTAACTACCGGCTTTATCGCGGCAATTGCCCAGCACAGATTTTGGGATAGGGAAAAAAGCAGAAAAGTACCTGCGTAAAACAGGGATGTAGGATGTCTTAAAAAGATCTCATACGCAGCAGAAAAAACACTCAAAAAAACAAAATAGAAAGGCTGCCTGCACAGCCTTTCTTTCATTTTATCAATTCATTTTTGCCTTTATTGATTTTGCTTTTGCCAGGTGTGTTTTTAAAACCGGTAATGTGCTGGAAGCAAACGCCCTAATTTTCTCATTTTCGTTCGTGCCAGCCGCTGTATTAAATTCAGCAATATCTTTTGTGTGATCTTCAATCATCATTGGTATAAAGGCTTTGTCGAACTCCTCCCCTTTTAACAGCTGCAATTGATCGATGTGTTGCTTGTGTTCTGGTAACATCTCTGATGGTATCCTGATACTCTGTCCGGCAGCTATATCCTTCAGTCTGTTATTAGCCTCCATGTGATCTCTCTCAAGCATTTTACCATAAGTTTTTATTTCATCGTTTCCTCCATTGGTTTGCGCAAGCTTTCCCATTTCCACTTCCATCAGTCCTCCCGATCCCGCCTTATTTACGAATTCGTTAGATAAAGAAACTGTCTTTGACGATAACGAAGTATCCTGAATTAAATTGGTAGGACCGGGCGGATACGTAATGGTCATGTCGGCAGCCGAATCGGTTGTATTACTGCCAGGCTTTCCAGCTGTTGGGTTTGATTCGCCCTCATTGTTACAGCTTAAAATAAAAAATGCAATAACAGTAAACAGGAAATAAATTTTCATAAAAAAAAATTTTAGTGTTTTTGAAATATGAATAAAAAAACAATTACCACGCCATCTTTAAAATTTATACAAACTAATAAATGGCACAGATTTTACCCATTCAAGCAGAAAAGAAGTTGAATTATAAACGTTGATAAAATAAATACCTATCATAAAAAAAATCTTTAATGCCATACAAACCAACGGGCGCTTTATACATCGGCACCAGCAATGTTGTATTACCCGGTAATAAGTCCACTTTTCCCGAAGCGTTTAAAATTAAAAGCAGGCTTCATTATTATAGCAGTTTATTTAATTCGGTGGAAGTAAACAGTAGTTTTTACAAAGTGCCCATGAACGCTACTTGTGAAAAATGGACGAATGATGTTGGTGATGATTTCAGGTTTACAATTAAACTATGGAAGCAAATTACACATGCAAAGGAACTCGGGTTCAATGCGAAGGATATTGAGCTGTTTTTAAAAAGTACAGGCTCCTTTGGAGATAAAAAAGGATGTCTGCTGTTGCAGTTCCCGGGTAAAGTGACGCTTGATTATTTTAATAAGGTAGAAGAAATACTTTGCTCCATAAACCAGTCAGCGGTTGCATCCGGATGGCAGAAGGCAGTTGAATTCCGCAATGCTTCGTGGTACACCGGTGAAACATTTGAAATGCTGGATGAGAACAATGCAGCGATGGTGTTGCATGACAATCCAAAGGCAAAAAGCGAAGCACTCAATAAAAAGGCTGGTGTTGTTTACCTCAGGTTCCATGGTCCAAAAGGTGACTATCGGGGCAGCTACAGTCATGGATTTCTTCAGGAAAAAACGGTACAGATTAAAGAGTGGATCAAAGAGGGCAAAGATGTGTACGCTTATTTTAATAATACCGCAGGCGATGCCTTTAGTAATGCCCGGAAATTGCAGGAGTTAAATAGAATTATTCCCTACTAGAATTTAAGTTTGGCAGAAAAGTTTTTGTCCCCTTTTTAGCGGATCATTTTCCATTGTAAACAATGAGTAAAAAAATCAACCATTTCATTTAAATGTAGCAATAAATACACAACTACGCAGCAGTCAAAAGGGCATTGTAACAAGTTTCAGTATGGCACATCTTTAGTATAAGCTAATACTGATTAAAATTTAAAACTTACTCAATGCAAGTCCACTCAAACAATTCAGACTTTAATGAAGGGCTCGAAAACAATTCCTGGGAAACTGGTGATCAGCATATGAGTTCCGCTTTCGGACTGGAAGACATTGATCCTACCACACCTACCCTGGTAGTAAATTCGCAGGTTGAAAATCAACTTTTTAACATTGAAGACGATATTGATATTTATGTAACGGACGTTGATGATGAGTACGATGCCAATTAAAACGAAGCGCAATACGAACGGATAGAGACGGCTTGTATGAGGAAGTTCAGAACATACAAAGTAGTTCTAGTATCGGCCTCCTTTTTTTGTATTAGCTGGTTAAAATATGAGCTCATCTTAATTTAACCATCATGCACCCTTTGTCTTACGGGAAATTGAAAATTAAGACATTAAGTGTGGGATTAAAAAAAACTGTTACACCCAAAAGGCAAAGGAATTGTAACAAATGGCACGCTTTTATTACACGTATTTTAAATTTTTGAAATGGAAAGAGATGGAGCAAATAGAAGTCTTTGGCAGGTAAGCGAAACGTATACCCCTGTAAATATTTGTGATGGTAATCAGTTGTATGATGTAATTATTGTAGGGGGAGGAATTACCGGCCTTACTACAGCTTTATTATTGCAATCGGCTGGAAAAAAATGCCTGCTTCTTGAAGCGCATACTTTAGGTTTCGGTACTACTGGTGGTACTACTGCACATTTAAATACTTTTTTTGATACACCATACAGTAAAGTCATTAAAAATTTTGATAAACAAAGTGCCCAGCTTCTTGCCAACGCTGCAGCAGAAGCAATGGCTTTAATAAAAACAAATATCGACGAATATAATATCGACTGCAATTACACAGAATCAGAGGGATATCTTTTTTCAATAAACGAATCTCAGAGTAAGGAGTTAGAAGACATTATTTCATCTGCTCAATCAGTGGGAGTGAAAGCGGCCTTTACCAACAATTCGCCGTTTCCCATTCCATACCTTAAGCTTGCGGCTTTCAGCGACCAGGCCCATTTTAATCCCATTAAATATATCTATTCGATTGCAAAAGCCTTTGAAGCAAGTGGTGGCGTTATTCTCCAACATCATATGGTAACAGAAATTGAGGATGAAAACGAGCAATTGAATGTAAAAAGTAATGGTGAGTTATTTAAGGCTGTAAAAGTTATATACGCAACACATATTCCGCCAGGAGTAAACCTGTTACATTTCAGGTGTGCACCTTACCGAAGTTATGCGGTAGCTGTAAAATTGAAAAGTGATTATCCGTTAGCCATGGGATATGATATGAACGACCCTTATCATTATTATCGAACACAGGAAGTTAACGGCGAGCTTTACCTGATAGCGGGCGGAGAAGATCATAAAACCGGACATGAAGAAAATACAGACCAGTGTTTCAGAAGATTGGAAAGCCATGTTCGCACTTACTTTGATGTAGAAACCATTGCTTACAAATGGTCGTCACAATATTATGAACCTGCTGACGGATTACCTTACATCGGCAACCTGCCGGGTAGTAATAGAAATATTTATGTGGCCACGGGGTTTGGTGGTAACGGAATGATTTATGGTACTTTATCAGCGATACTTTTTTCAGATATCTTAATTAAGGGTAAGAGTATATACGAGGATTTATTTGATCCTGAGCGCCTGAAACCTATCGCAGGCTTTACAAACTTTGTAAAGGAAGCTGCAGATGTAGTGGGTAATTTTATAAAAGGAAAATTCAACCCCGAAAAAATAAAAGGATTAGCCGATATAGCTTCAGGTGAAGCAAAAATAATAAAGGCGGAGGGCCATATCCTGGCAATGTATAAAGATGAAGCACATAAACTACATGTACTAAATGCGGCGTGTACACATATCAAATGTACGGTAGGATGGAATAATAGTGAAAAAACATGGGATTGTCCATGCCATGGAGCCCGGTATTCGCCGGAAGGAACAGTACTTAACGGACCTGCACAATTGAATTTAGAAATCATTGATTGGGAAGAAGCAACATTAAAAAGTTCTTTATCATAAATTATAAATCTTTAGCAGACCACCATATATAATCCAACAAAAAGAAATTTAAA
>JBBQQP010000293.1:0-4709 GCA_038215675.1 Chitinophagales bacterium
AGGCGGCGCAAATGGCGACCTCATAATATTGATTGAAGAAGAGGCACACGCCGAATTGCACCGGGATGGTTTAAATGTTGCTTTTGATTTACATATCTCTTTTCCGGATGCGGTGTTTGGAACCAATGTAGAAGTACCTACGATAGACGGCAAAGCCAAAATAAAAATTCCACCAGGAACTCAAAGTGGTAAAATATTCCGCCTGAAAGGCAAAGGATTTCCTGCAGTAAACAGTTATGAAAAAGGGGACCAGTTAATCCATGTAAATATCTGGACTCCACAGCACATAAATGCGGATGAAAAAGTAATGCTTGATAAAATGCAGGAGAGTGTAAACTTTCAACCAAAACCAGAAAAAAGCGACAAGTCATTCTTTGATAAAGTGAGGGAAATGTTTGCCTAATACCACTTGTTCTTTTTCTTTTTCGGATAAATCTTTTTAGCGATTGCAATCAACCTGATAAATTCAGTTTGCAGGAATTCGTTGGGATTATATGCTTTGAAGGCAATTGTCTCGATATCATTCCAATCGCTGTTCAACAAATATTTTGATTGCCTGAGTTTCATACCAAACATCGCAATTGCCGTAGCCATTTGATAGTCTTTATCGAGTATATCAAATGACTGATAATTGTTCAGGCATTCAAATTTAACCTCCTTTTGAATTTTACTGTTGTTGAGTAAATAGTTTAATGAAATGCTTGCAACAGGTTGATGCATCATTGCAACCGAATCAGACATTTCCGGTATTTGTGGCACCACCTCAAATATCGCCATCACGCTATTGCCGCTGCCAATTTCGCCTCCATTCAAATCGCCTGTTGTATCTGCAATTACATCTCTTTTGTTATCAAAACCAATTAAACGGTATTGCTTAATTACGTCCTTATTAAAATTCACATTTAATAAAACATCATCCGCCACTGCAAAAAAAGTTTGGGTCACTTCCTTTACCAACACTTTCTCCGCTTCACGAATATCATCCAGGTAGGCATAATTGCCATTTCCTCTTTTTGCAAGCGTTTCCAGTTTTGAATCCTTAAAATTTCCCATTCCAACACCAAGACAGGTAAGGTAGACGCCCGACTGACGCTCAAGCGTAATCAATTCTTCCAGTGCCTTCTCGGTAGTTTCGCCTACATTAAAATCACCATCGGTTGCCAATATTACCCTGTTATTGCCACCTTTTATATAGCAACTATTTGCAACATTGTAGGCTAGTTTAATGGCCGACTCGCCAGGTGTATCGCCCTGGGCAGATAACTCCTCGATTGATTTAATAATTTTTTGCTTCTCTTCTCCGCTGGTGGGCTGAAGCCAAACAGCTACTGCTCCACCGTAAATAACGATGGACACGGTATCAACTGCACGAAGGTTTTTAACCATCATTTGAAAAGCTGCTTTTACCAATGGCAATCGGTTGGGCATATCCATACTACCCGATGCATCGATTAAAAAAACAAGATTACAGGGTGGCACTTTATTCATATCAAGCTTGCGGGCATTGATATTTAAAAAAAGAAGTTTACTTTTCGCATTCCATGGACAATCTGTATACTGTGACTCTATTTTAAATTCATCCTTTGCAGCAGGTTCCTTGTAATGAAGGTTAAAATAATTTAATAACTCTTCTATACGCACGGCGTCTGGCGGCACCGTACTATTCATGTGGAGAAAGCGCCGGATATTGCTGTAAGATGCCTTGTTAACATTGAGCGAGAAGGCCGTATTGGGAAATTTCATCGCATTCACTTCTTCATTTTCTACTAAAGAAAAATACGATTCATCACTTACAAACCAACTGTATTTATGAGTTTGGGTTTGATCTTTCGTAATTGAAATTAAATTTTTTCGGTACTTGCTGGCGTTTGACGACAACGGCTTCATATTGACCGTTTGATAGGCATCTGCTTTTAGAGCAACCGTTTTGGTTTCATAACCATCAAAGGTCATGGTAAGAGAATCGGATAATATTTTGGTACTGATACCAAATCCACCCGAAGTTCCTGAGTAATAAACCATCCGGTTTGAGTGAAGTAATAACTTAACATTTTGAAGTGAAATGTTTTTCTCATTCAGGATCTCGCCGCGTAAGTAATATTGAGCACTGGCTGAAAGAAGAAGGCAACAGGTTAAGGTATATGCGATAAGTTTTTTCAACTGGCTATAAGTTAAATCAGATAGTAATTTTAATAGTTAAAATATATACCATAGTTCTTTCCTACTATTCTTCTACGAGCTGGTAAATCTCTGCAAGATTTCTGCCCAAACCATCAAAGTCCAGCCCAAAACCCAGTAAGAATTTATCCGGAACACTAAACCCCAAATAATCGATCACCAATGGGTATTTCAATGCCGCTGGCTTGTGCAACAGAGCAGCAATTTTTAAGGATGCCGGTTGTTGGTTATACAGCTGGGGTAAAAACTGATGCAGCGTATTACCCGTATCCACAATATCTTCGATGATGATAACATACCTGCCAACCAACGGCTCATCAAGACCAATGGAAGTGATCACATTGCCGGTTGACCTGGTTCCTTTATAAGATGCCAGCTTTATAAAACATATTTCAGCATCAATAGTAATTTCTTTAAAAAGGTCGGATGCAAACATAAATGAACCATTCAATATAGCGATAAACAAAGGGCGCTTACCTGCATAGTCAATATTGATTTGTGCAGCTAAGTCAACTATCCGGGAATGGATATCAGCGGCACTGATATATGGTTGAAATTGTTTATCATTCACTTTTATCACTGACATAAACGATTGGGTTACTTGTTTATTGTTAACATTTATCATTGAGGATATGCTAAATCAACTGCATTAAAATTATTTAAAACATCGCGTCGCAATGCAAGACGTAATTTATGCCTATTGACTTACAATTAATTGTTGTCCGATTCTTAAGGCATCCGACGTTAAATTATTCCACTCTTTTATTTGCTGAACTGTAATACCATTTTTTTTTGCTACGGTATATAGTCCTTCCTTAGGCTTAACTTCATAAAGCACCACTTTAGATGCAGCCGCTCTTTCCTGTATTAATTTTGCCTGGTCCGACTGTGAGATGGCTTTCAAATATATTTTGGTTCCCGGCTTTACGTCCCCGTCTTCTTCTAGTTGATTGTACCCTAGCAGGCTTTCTAACTGTATCCCGTTTTGCTGAGCAATATGATACATCGTAGCATGCTTGCCTGCAATCACAAAATCTTGTTCTCCATTTTTGGATTTCTTTTGCAGAAATATCATTTGATCTTCATCCAATATGCCGTCTTCCTCCAGTTCATTAATGTCTAAAAGCTTTTTTAAGTTGATATTATTGCGGGTCGCAATTGCGAGCAATGAGGTACCCTTTTTGGCATTGATACATTTACTGCCATTAACATAAAAAATTGGTGAAATGACTGAAGAATTTTCTGCTATCTCATTTGCGTTTACGCCGGCAGTTTTTAGTTGATTATGTTGTACCTCATCCTTTTCTACTACTACAGGATCATCTTTATACTTTTCAGTTTCAAACTTTGGTACATTGGAAGCTCCCGAGTCAGAGTACTGTTGTAAATTGTATTTTTCAATATTTTTAATCAGGATATTCGGATATTTAGGATTTGTGGCATAGCCTGCCTTTTTTAGCCCATAAGCCCATCCTTTATAATCTGAAGGATCTAAATTGAATAGGAAAGCATAGTGGTTACCGGCACGCAAAAAATTACTATGATCCCGGTAAGAATCTTCTGAAGTTTTATAAGTTCTAAAACATTCGCCCGCCGCATCATCATCATGAGAAACTGTTTCGGCCGTCCAGTTGCTTTTACATTTGATTCCAAAATGGTTGTTTGATTTTTTAACCAATACACTATTGCCATTCTCAGATTCCAGTATCCCCTGTGCAAGCGTTATTGCAGCCGGAACACCCATCCGCTTCATTTCCCGAATGGCAATGTCCTTATAGGTTTCAATGTATTCTTCTGGTGTAATTGTTTGTGCCTGTACCTTGTATATAAAAGAAACCACTATTAAAAAAAGCGAAAATATTTTTTTTATCATGCCTTATTTATTTATTTTAAATTTTATTGAAACAGCGTATCTTTTACCGGATTGCCATTGCTTTTTTAGTTGCAAAATTACCCGGGGCAATTTTTATAATTTTCGTATAAGCAACAAGCCATCTCTTACAGTTAATAACACCTGCTCTACCCTTTCATCGTTTTTTACATGGGTAGCAAAAGCCTTCATTGCCCGCGCATTTTTTCCGCTCAATGGATCTGCTAATACCTGTCCGTGAAATAATACATTATCAGCAATGATCACTCCGTTGGTTTTAACGGCCGGTAAAATTAATTCGTAATAATCGATATACCCTGTTTTATCAGCATCTATAAAAACGATGTCCCATTGCTCATTTAACCCAGGAATAATTTCCATTGCATTTCCAACATGTAATATTATTTTATCCTTATCAGCAGACTGCTTAAAAAAACTGTTGGCAACAACAGCATCCTCTAATCTTAATTCGATGGTATGCAATACACCGCCGCTTTTTAATCCTTTGGCCAAACATAACGCACTGTAGCCAGTAAAGGTACCGATTTCCAATATCCTGACAGGCTGTATTAGTGTACTTAAAATTGTTAAAAAAGTTCCTTGTACATGTCCACTTAACATATGTGCATGTGCATGATTGATCACTGTAAAGAAAGCCACC
>JBBQQP010000294.1:0-4649 GCA_038215675.1 Chitinophagales bacterium
TTTGCCCAGTGTAAAACTCTGTTGCATGTATGCCCCATAAGAAGGTATATTTATTTTTACCTCCTTACCACCGATAGCGCCATCAAATAACTGGTAATTGTACCAAACGTTTACATAACCGTTCCACCATTTGCGAATGGGCAAGGGAGCTCCAATATTAAAACTCAGTATTTGCTGGGTGGCCAGATTTTGTTGCTGCACATAAGTGGCATTAGCTGCTGTATCTGTCACCTGTGTGGCATAATCCTTTACATGACTATATCCCGCAGTGGTATTGATAAAGCCCATAAACGTATGCGTTAGTTCTACGCTGTTGGTATATTGCGGCCGCAAAAATGCATTGCCTTTTTCAAACGTCAGCTCATCCAGCTTATTTTCAAACGGATTTAAGTCCTGGTAAGTAGGGCGGTCGATGCGCCTGCTAAATGTAAGATTCAGTGCATTCTTTTTATTTACATTCCAGGTAAGGGCGGCACTTGGAAAAACATCCAGGTAATTTCTTTTAACCCGGTTGTCACCCTGAACTGTGCCATCGGCCCTGGTTAAATTACCGTCGCTGTTGGTTTGCTCAGCCCGTAAGCCTGCCTGCAAACTCCATTTATCATTCAGTTGCTGCTGATAATTGGCATAGGCTGCATTTACATTTTCCTTGTATGAAAAACTATTGCTTCTATTAAGAATTTTTACCGGTACCCCGTTGGCATCATCATTAAAAAAGTCGAAGGTGTTTTTCGTTGTTACGAAAGATGTTTTTAAACCATAGCCCAGTTTGCCTTTACCCAATTTTTGCTCTGCATCTATTTTAGCCGTGTAGATATCAATATCGGTTGGCGTGCTGTTCCGGTTGATGATGCTGTATAATAGATTATTGTTGAGGCCATAATAATTATTAGGTTGATAGCTTCTGCCGGTGCCCCGGAACAAACCATAATCCGCATCAAAATTTATCTCACGCCCGGTAGTATCAATATAACGGTAGTTGATATTAAAATTGGCATTGGTTCGGCTTCCGGGTATATTGTTGTATGCTTTCAAACTTTTTAGATACTGGCTGGCAGGCTGGTAATAAATCTGCGTATTGCTGCTACTCCTGGTTTCGGCATCACTAAAATTTGTGGTGGCCATTACACCGATCGTATTTTTTTTATCGATAAAATAATCTGCGCCGGCTTTCACATTCATACTTTTATTACCATTGATGTTTACGCTATGCTGATCGTAGAGGGTATCTTTTTGAACCCGGTACAAATCCATCAGGCTTTGATTATCCCCTACAAATCCGCCGACATTACTAAACAGATTTACCTTTTTATCCCGGTAATTGAGGTTGAGCGATCCGTTTCCCTTCGGCGTAACGCCCTGCACAAAACCCAGGTTGGCACTGCCATTGGTACCAAATTTCCTGTTTTTTTTCAATCGGATATTGATGATACCTGCATTGCCACTTGCATCATATTTTGCACTTGGGTTACCAATCATTTCAATGGCCTCCATATCGCTGCTGTTGATGCTTTTAAGATAGGCTGCGAGGTCCTTTGTATCCAATTGCATCATCTTTCCATCAACATACACCCGCACGCCACTCTTGCCTTTCATGCTGATGTTCTCATTGTTATCCACCTGTATACCCGGACTTTTTTGTAATAATTCCAATGCATTGCTACCCGTTGCGTTGATGCTGGCTTCCACATTAAAAACGGTTTTATCTGCTCTTACTTCTATCAATGGCTTTTTAGCAACTACGGTTACGTCCTGTAATTTTGAAACTGCTGTTGAAAGACCAATTGTTTTTGCAACAAAGTTTTGACCTTCGGTTAAAGAAAGAACAGTTGAATACATTTTCTCAAACCCTACTGATGAATAACTCAACAAATAGTTGCCGCTTTTTGAAAAAGGAATTTCAAATTCGCCTTTTGTGTTACTAACTACAGACTTTATTAAGCTACTATCTTTAGCCAATAGTAAGACTACATTGGCGGACGTTATTCCATTATTGTTTATGTCTATCACATTGCCCGTTATTTTTCCAGACGACTGGGCGTTCAACTCCATTGAAAACATAGTTAGCATTGCGACTGCTAATATTGTAAAATTCTTCATTGTACCTCTTATTTTATTTGCTCTTAAAACGCAAAGCACTAAGAAATGTTACAATAAAATTTATCCAATTGGATGAATTGCAATTTTTGGCGGATGAATGGATAAGCAGAAATTTATTCTTGTGATGAACGCAATATATGTGTGATGAACGGGTGAACAATATTTATTGGATAATTTTTGCATTCGTGATCTGTGCCAACATATCCTTACTGCTTATTGTTGAAGCACGATTGCTGGTTAACCGATGTTGGATCAATTGTTTTGAGGCTGTTTATTACCGTATCAAATAAACAGGACCCCGCTTTAAAACTAAATAAATCAACCAGCATAAAATCATACATCGAGCATAACACTGTAACTTTAGCCATATGAACAGGATAAAAACCACTGCGACCACAACGCTTTTCTTACTTCTTGCCACTTACAGCCAGGCACAGGAATTTGGCGGCAATCCATCTTCTTTGAAGTGGAAACAAATCAACAATCCACAAACCCGGGTGATCTTTCCTGCAGGATTGGATAGCCAGGCAAACCGCATCAACAACATCAATTTACTCCTCGGTAATAATACCGCCTATAGCATAGGTGGTAAACAACGCAAGTGGAACATTCTTTTATTAAATCAAACAATTATTCCCAATGCCTATGTAAGGATGGCACCTATTATGAGCGAATTGTATATGACGCCCAGTCAAAATAATTTCGGTTCCGGAAGTCTTCGGTGGGACGACAACCTGATCATTCATGAAAACAGGCACATGCAGCAGTTTAGCAATTTCAACAATGGCCTTACTAAAGTATTCTCATTTTTTCTTGGCCAGGAAGGACAGTTGTTAGCAAACGGAATAGCGATACCGGATTATTTTTTTGAAGGAGATGCCGTATGGCAGGAAACACTGGTAAGTGCGCAGGGCCGTGGGCGAATGCCTTCTTTTTACAATGGCATGAAATCACTTTCGCTGGATAATAAAAAATATTCGTGGATGAAATTGCGCAGCGGATCACTAAGGGATTATACGCCCGACCATTACGAACTGGGGTACCAATTAATTGCTTACGGATATGAAAAATATGGTGAAGATTTCTGGAGAAAAGTTACCATGGATGCGGTGAAATTTAAAGGACTGTTTTACGCCTTCAATAAAGCAATTGAAAGGTATTCCGGCAAAAAATACCCTCAATTCAGGACAGATGCCATGCAATATTTTATTGATCGCTCTATTGATGCAGTAGAAAAAAACACCCCCGTTGTTCAATTTATAACCAGTAATAAAAAGAACAACGTAGTGGACTACCTGTATCCTGTTTATGCAGGGGATGACACTATTTTGGTTACCAAACAATCGTATAAAGAAATCAATACTTTCTATTTATTAACCGATGGGAAAGAAGAAAAAATAAGGGTAAAAGATTTTGTGATAGATGACTATTATTCTTATAAAAATGGGAAGATTGTGTACGCCGCCTACCGGATTGACCCACGCTGGGGCAACAGGGATTACAGTGTGATACAATTATTGGATATCGCTACAAAGCAGCAACAGCAGCTTAGCTTTAAGTCAAAATATTTCTCACCGGATATCAATGCTTCCGCCACCGAAGTATTGGCCGTAAACGTAAACACCAATGGCACCAACAACCTGCATCGCCTTAGTGCCATCACCGGTGAATTACTACAGGAGTTGCCCAATCCGCACAATTATTTTTTTACCCAATCCAAATATATTGATAGCAACACAGCAGTAGCTGCCGTAAGAAATCCGGAAGGGAAAATGTGCCTGGTAAAAGTAGATTTAAACAATGGCGAAACCGAAAGAGTTACCCCTTTTTCTTTCAATGTAATTGGCTATCCGTTTGTAAAAGGCGATACGGTTTATTTCAGCGCCATGAATAAAAATGCAGACAAAATATTTGCCGTAAAAATGGGTACGCAAAAAATATTTCAATTAACCAATAACATCAATGGCGTTTATCAGCCATCGGTAAATGGCAAAGGCGAAATGGTATTCAGTGCTTTTACAGCAGATGGTTCAAGACTGGCAAAAATAAACCTGGCCACCACCAACTGGCAGGAAGTAACAGATGAAAATTTCACCAATACACCCGACCTGTACACGACCGCTTCGCTTCGTAAACAAGAAGCCGGCATCTTGTACACGGTTAATGACACAATCGATACAGTGACCAAATACAGGAAAACTTTTAGTCTGTTTAATTTTCATAGCTGGCGCCCCGAAGCGGCAGACCCGGAATATAGTTATAACCTTTATGGCAACAATGTGCTCAGCAGTTTTATCAGCACTGCAAGATACACCTTCAACCGCAGCGACCTAAGCCATACCCTTGGGTTGTACCAAGCCTATGCCGGCTGGTTTCCGATTATGAGGCTGGGAGGCGAATATAGCTTTAACCGCAACATTGATACAGCGGTTGGCAAGACAGTAAACTTCAATTCTGCCAAATTAAATGCCGGGGTATCTATTCCGTTAAGCTTCATCAATGGGCGAACCTCTACATCGCTCAATTTGGGTGGTGGTTACAATATTGAG
>JBBQQP010000295.1:0-4633 GCA_038215675.1 Chitinophagales bacterium
TTTACACGCTCTTCATATTCTGCGAGACTTTGTCTGCAAATTCCACAAGGTGATACGGGGTGATCGCTATCTCCATTTATATTATTATAACTAATAGCAATGGTATTTACTGCTACCCCGGGATGCTGGGTTGCAATACAGGAAAGCAATACCCGTTCGGCGCAAATACCTACCGGGTAGGATGCATTTTCCTGGTTGGTGCCGTTGACCATTTCACCATTGGCTAAGGCTGCAACCGCCCCTACTAAAAATTTTGAATAAGGTGCATACGCAGTTTTTGTTACTTCCCGTGCTGCAAGCAACAGCGCTGCATCGGCCTGGTCTAACTCTACTATAGAGTTATAGACTGTTACAGAAAAATGAATGTCTTTTTTTATCATAATAATCCCTTGATTAAATTACAGTTTACAAAATGCCAATACACATTTATAAGAAATACTTTTAACGGGTTAACAACCTACAACAGATAAAAAATCCTCCTGCAGTGCCGCAAGGAGGATAAACGAATTTAGAAATTACAAATTATATGGTAGAAAAAATTAGTTTACCGGATCACATTGAACAATCTTTTCCAGCGTGGACCTTTTTCCCAGCTAAACCAAATCAGGGAAGCTTTACCAACCACATGATCTTCGGGTACAAAACCCCAGTAACGGCTATCCAGTGAATTGTGGCGATTGTCGCCCATCAGCCAATAATAATCCATTTTAAAAGTGTAGCTGGTAACGGCGGCCCCATTCAGGAAAAAATTACCATTTTTATTCTCAAACTCGTTGCCCTCATAAGTTCGGATACAACGCTCATACCTGATATAATTATCGTGTGTCAACTGAATGGTAGCACCTTTTTTAGGAACCCATAGTGAGCCAAAATTATCAACGCTCCAATGCACCGCTGTATCATAATAAGGGTAAAGGCTGTTGCTAACCGGATTAATTTGTACTTCAACCTTCACAACATTTTTAAGTGCTACCAATTTTTTCTTTTCACCAGGCGTCATGTTAATGATATACATCCCATTACCATACCCCATAAATTCCTGCTGCTCCGGATTGGTGTGAATACCAAACGCCTGCAATTCATCCTCATCCAAAGGGCTGCTGGTTTGAACATTGTAAAACAGCTCAGACTCAACCGGATAAGGCTGTGCGACGCCATTGAGATATAAAACCGTATTTTTTATTTCAAGCGTATCACCAGCAATTGCAACGCAACGTTTGATGAAATTCTCCCGCTTATCAACCGGTCTGGTAATGATCAAATCTGCAAAATTTTGCCAAACCTGATCTCTTCCCATTTCTCTGATGGCATCGTAATAGGTTCTTTTAGATCCAAAATTCACTTCATCATTAATCAATGTATCATTGGCAGGGAAATTAAATACAACGGCATCGTTTCTTTCAACCGGTTTTGCAAACCACCTAGTGTAAGGAATATGAATCCATTCCGAATAAGATTTTGCACTCACAAAAGGCATGGTGTGATGCACAAATGGCATGGCGACGGGCGTATTGGGAATACGGGGACCATAAGCCGATTTACTTACAAATAAGAAATCATTCACCAACAAAGTCTTTTCCATTGAAGGCGTTGGTATGGTGTAGGCTTCAAAAACAAAGGTGCGGATAAGCGTGGCCGCTACCACAGCAAATGCTGCTGCATCAATCCATTCCCTGGTGGCTGATTTTTTGTAGTTATTTGCAACCGATTCTCCGGCATAGCGTTCCTCTTTTGAAAAGCCCAGATAAGGAAAGTAAATAAATGGTAAAAAAACAGTCATAGCATGATGGCCAATGCCAAACCTGCCAAAATGCTCAACAAATTTTATCAATATCCAGATAGTAATAAATTGTCCTGCTATCGGAACCAATTGAAAAAAGAACCACCACTTTTTTAATTTTAGTTTTTCAACGATGCACCAGGTATTGTAAAATGGAATGAATGCCTTCCAACCCGGAATGCCGGCTTTTAAAAACATGCCATACATACCAATATGCCAGCCGATGGTGGCAACAATAAAAATAATCCAGCCAATACTCATAAGTAAAATTTTATCAGGGCCAAAAGTACCATAATTAAATCTTTGATAATAATTTACATAGAAAATGTTTTGAAATGTTTAACAGCCTTTTATGTTGCACTTTTATCAACTATTTCGAACTGGAAAATTTGTTACAGGTGAAACAAAGACCTATCCTGTTTTTAAAAAAACAACGATTCCAGGCTCTGCAAAATTTAATGACGGTATCTTATGGTGGTGTGAGCTTCTTTTTCTTACTTTGTCACTTATTTAAAAATTTAAAATCTTTTTATGGTTGAATCATTTGAAAAAATACCTGTAAAAATATTTACCACTCCGGTTGAGGGGTCAATATTTGCTGCGGGTGAAATAGCATCTTTGATCCGGCAGAAACAAAAATCAGGAGAAAAGTGCGTTTTAGGTCTGGCAACGGGCTCCTCCCCGATTAGTCTCTACAGGGAGTTGGTGCGTATGCATAAAGAAGAAGGTTTAAGTTTTGAAAATGTGATCAGTTTTAACCTGGATGAATACTATCCCCTGGATAGAGGGGCCGTTCAAAGCTACTGGAGTTTTATGCACCGGCACTTATTCAATCATGTGGACATCAAGCCCGGGAATATCCATATCCCGGATGGGGGCTGGGCAAAGGACGATATTAAAAAGCATTGCCATGAGTTGGAAGAAAAAGTTGAGCAGACGGGTGGCATTGATCTTCAAATTTTGGGAATAGGAAACAACGGACATATTGGTTTCAATGAACCCGGATCCAGCATTTATTCTAAAACAAGGCTGGTTACTTTAGAAAATTCAACCCGGATTGCCAATGTAAAAGATTTTCAAAATATAACCCGGGTCCCACGTTTGGCCATTACTGCTGGCATCAGTACCATCATTAAGGCTAAAAAAATCATCTTGCTTGCGTGGGGTTTTAAATCAGCCGTTGTTGCAAAATCGGTAGAAGGGAACGTAACCGAACAGGTGCCCGCTAGTTTACTACAAACGCATAGTGATTGTGTTTTTGTTATAGATGAATTGGCAGCTTCTGAATTAACCCGGATTAAATACCCCTGGCTGACCGGCGAAATTGAATGGACTCCAAAAATGATACGCAAGGCTGTTACCAATATGATCTTAAAAACGGGCAAGCCGGTATTGATGCTCACCAATAAAGATTACAATGATTACTCGCTCGGAGATTTGCTGGTAGAAAAAGGTGATGCCTATGAAATAAATTTACAGGTTTATTATATGCTTCGTGACACCATTACCGGATGGCCGGGTGGAAAGCCAAACGCAATATTACCAGGACATCCTGAGAGAAGCGAAATACAACCGAAACGTTGTATGATATTCTCCCCGCATCCGGATGACGATATCATTAGTATGGGCGGAACCTTTATGCGATTGCACGACCAGGGACACGAAGTGCATGTGGCGTATCAAACAAGTGGCAACATCGCAGTTACAGATGAGTTCGTAACCCGCTTTCTTGATTTTGCAGTAGGCTTTGAAGAGCTAAGCGGAATAGATAGCAATATGTCGAAAACTATTTTAGAAAAGGCCCGCCATTTTTTGGATAATAAAGAAACCAACCAGTTAGATACTGACCAGATCAGGCAGATTAAAGGACTGATCAGGAGATGCGAAGCAAAAGCTACCTGTAGATATGTTGGTTTAAAAGATGAACAGATTCATTTTCAAAACCTGCCATTTTATGAAACAGGTACCATTCAGAAAAACCCAATGGGGGAAGAGGACGTACATATCACTATGGCACTGCTGCGAAAAATAAAACCACACCAGGTATTTTGCGCCGGAGATCTTGCTGATCCTCATGGTACACATAAAGTTTGTCTTGACATTATTTTTGAGTCATTTAAAAGGATTAAAGCAGCAGGTGATGAATGGATAAAAGATTGCTGGGTATGGTTGTACAAAGGTGCATGGCAGGAATGGGATATCTCTGAAATTGAAATGGCCATTCCAATGAGTCCGGACCAGGTGATGAAGAAACGTTATGGTATTTTTATCCACCAGTCGCAAAAAGATATGGTGCCGTTTATGGGAGATGATAGCCGTGAGTTTTGGCAAAGAGCCGAGGTAAGAAACAGCAATACAGCTGATTTGTATGCGCAACTTGGGTTAACTAAATACGCAGCTGTGGAAGCATTTGTAAGATGGCATTACTAAAAATTAAGTACATTCAAAAGGGTTTTAGCCTAAGTGGCTGAAACCCTTTTCTATTTTTTATCTGATAATTCATCCAGAATACAAAACCCGTCAATCTGCATTCCCGCTTACTAAACAACCGTTAAGTTAAAACTTGTGTTATGTTAAACCTATTCAGAGTTGTTGCAAAAAAATTTGCCAACCTTATACAGGAATATTGTCAGAGTCTTAGTGCTAAAGTTGGCAACCTTTTATCCTTCAATTAATGTTTAACGTAGCACCAATTGTTTGAAAAATCTTTTAAAAGTTGAAGTACTATCGAACGGAGGATAAATTTCACTTCAATAAAGGTTTTAGTTGAATATTATTGCCTGTCCGATGAATAAGCCGTCTTGTAGCAAAAAATCATCTACACGGCAACCGAATGCTCAGCTACATAATATT
>JBBQQP010000296.1:0-4630 GCA_038215675.1 Chitinophagales bacterium
ATCAGTTTGAATTCAATGGTATAGCTACAAGTTCCGCATATCTGATGGCTGTACTCTCTTGCAGTATCCGTAGAATAAGCCATCTATTGCAATGACACGAACACCAGCTTTGACCATTCAACCGCTTCTAGCTAATTAGGAGGAAGGCAGCAGACAATAGAAGAAAAAAGAGAATAACGGGCAATGCGATTTAAGCAGAAAGCCCGCAAACGCACGTTTACAGGCTTCAAGAATATTTCAAGTAAAAAGAAAGAAACGATTAAGGGTTCAAAGTTTACTCATAAGGAAAGAGACTATTGATCCAACTAGAAGGATGGCTTCCTTGTAATAATCTTCACAGGTCATTTTGGCTTTTTTGGGCACCGTTCATCATTCATTCATCATTCACCCCTCACCATTCACCATTCATCATTCACCATTTACCACTTCGCCTTCCAGATCATAATCAAATGCCTTTGTTATTTTCACGTTTACAAAGTCACCAATGACCAATTTCTTTTTACTGGCAATGATTACTTCATTGTCAACTTCTACACTATCAAATTCGGTGCGACCCAAATAGCGACCGGCTTCTTTTTTATCAATCATCACTTTAAAAGTCTTGCCTACTTTTTCCTGATTTTTTTCCAGGCTTATTTCCTGCTGCACTTCCATCACCTCCTGCGCTCTTTCTTCTTTTTCTTCTGCTGGTATATCATCTGCCATATCATATGCACTGGTACCTTCTTCATGGCTGTAAGTAAATATACCCACCCGGTCAAAACGCATTTTTTGAATAAAGGTTTTTAATTCGGCTACGTCGTCTCTTGTTTCACCAGGGAAACCGGCTATCAGCGTGGTCCGTAAACAAATATCCGGAATCCGGTTGCGTACCTCACCAACAAGGTCTTCCATTTCTTCCCGGGTTATTTGTCGCTTCATCAATTTGAGCATATTATTGGCAGCATGCTGCAAGGGCATATCCAGGTAATTACAGATATTATCCCGCTCTTTAATAGCATCAATAATCTCTAACGGAAATTTAGACGGATAGGCATAATGCAACCTTATCCATTCCAGTCCCTTTACATCAGCAAGCGCATGCAACAGTTTAGGTAGTTCTCTCTTTTTATAAATATCCAGCCCGTAATAGGTTAGCTCCTGTGCTATTAACATCACTTCTTTAACTCCTCTATCCACCAGGCGCTTGGCTTCATTTACCAATGATTCGATGGGGCGACTTATATGCTGGCCACGCATTAAAGGAATGGCGCAGAAGGAACAGGTTCTGTTGCAGCCCTCACTAATTTTCATATAAGCATAATGCTGGGGCGTACTCAGCAAACGTTCACCCATCAAATCTGCTTTATAATCTGCTTCAAACTGCTTTAGAATCAATGGCAATTCCATCGTTCCAAAATAGGCGTCTACTTCAGGAATTTCTGCCTCCAGGTTATTTTTGTACCGTTCGCTCAGGCAACCCGTAACATATACTTTATCAATTTTACCCCTGCGTTTTAATTCTACCTGTTGCAAAATAGTATGCACGCTTTCTTCTTTGGCTTTCTCAATAAAGCCACAGGTATTTACGATTACTATATTGTGATCCTTCTTGCCACTTTCATGCACCACGTTGATATCATTGGCTATTAACTGCCCGCTTAGTACCTCACTATCCACCATGTTTTTACTACAACCTAGTGTGATGATGTTCACTTTATCCCGATGTATTGTCTTTGTCTTCATAATAAATGTGGGCAAAGGTAATAAGTTTGAAGTAGACGGCATTTGCGGTGGTTATATTGGGTGCATTTCAAAATATCGCAAAGAGTTGCACTTGTTTAACCCGCGCTTTAAAATGTCCCGGGTAAAACGTAAATATTTAAATAGCCCCGCGCATTATTCTGATTTTCCTAAACCCCGCTTTTCCACAATTCTGTTAAATGCATGCATCATTAATCTATCTATTTTTTGACAAAACATGTTGGAACATTAAACTTTCGTTATCTTTCTTTCGTACAGTAATCATACATGAACGAACAAAATAAACAATATAAGACCCCTCCATTGCGTTTAATCTTTTTAAAACTGAGTATTGATCTGCTTTTTAAGCGTAAATACAATTGTTTTTCAATACAATCCTTATCCTATGTTGTGGTACGAAGATGAAGTCCAAAGATTAGAATCGGCGATTGCCGGATTGAACCAACAACCGGGAATGGTTTTTTATGGCAGCTCTTCCATCAGGTTATGGGGTAGCCTGGAAGAAGATTTTAAAGAATATTTTCCGCTCAATATAGGATTTGGGGGCTCTACCCTTGCAGCCTGCGGTTGGTTTTTTGAGCGTGTATTTGCAAACTTGAACCCACATTCCATCATTGTTTATGCCGGTGACAACGATTTAGGCGATGGCAGAAACCCGGAAGAAGTTGTCTTATTCTTTAATCAGCTGATACAATTCGTTCGCAACAGGTTTGGTAATATACCTCTTGGCTTTATTTCAATTAAACCAAGTATCACCCGCTGGGATATCGCTGATAAAATAAGGCAGACCAACCAACTCATCAAAGACCTGATAGAAAAAACAGGTGGCAATACCCACTTTATCAATATCTACGACAGCATGACTGATTCCACCGGTTATCCCAAACATGATTTGCTGAAACCTGATGGACTGCACATTAATGAAAAAGGTTACCAGGTTTGGAAAGAAATTATAATCAAACAGTTTGCAGCCGAAAATTTAAATTTTACGAATGCTTAATTATAGCCAAATGGTTATAATTTCGTATTTGTAATGGATAACCTACCAGCCTTAAATATTAAAAGAGAATATAAGAAATGGGTTAGCCCTCATTTACTCCGGGAGATGGAGTTGTTGGTATACGGTACTGAAGGTATTCCGGTTATTCTATTTCCTACCCGAATGGCAAGATTTTACGACTATGAAGATTGGGGCGTTATCGAAGCAATTGAGCAAAAAATATCAACTGGAAAAATCCAGGTATTTTGTGTAGACAGCGTAGATGAAGAAAGTTTTTATTGCAAAAACATTCCACCCGCAGAGCGAATCCAGCGACATTACCAATTCGAAAAATACATACTGGATGAATTGCTTCCATTTATTCACAATCAAAATGCCTGTCCAAATTTGGTATTGGCAGGATGTAGTTTTGGTGCCTATCATGCGGTGAATTTTGCATTCAAGTTTCCCCATCTTTTTAAAAAAGTAATTGGCTTGAGTGGCCGGTACGACCTCACCATTCAACTAAGTTTCTTCAACGATCTTTTTGAGGGCTATTGGGATGAGGATGTCTATTTTAATATGCCCGGACAATACATTCACAACCTTACCAACGAGGAATTAATAAAAGCCCTTCAAAATTTAGAAATCATTTTTGCCATTGGCAAGGAGGATGCATTTCTTGATAACAACCTTCAATTAAGCAAAAGCCTTTGGGATAGAAACATTTCCAACATCATGCACATACAGGAAGGCGAGGCGCATAAAGCGAAATATTGGGGGGAGTTGTTGAATATTTATTTGTAAGGCAGGCTGTACCAATTATCCAAATAGCATTGATAAACAAAATTGTTTTTGTTTAATAGCTAACTCCCTTTTTAAGTTTTAATTTTTTTTTGATGTAAACATTCGAATCTATAAGATAAGAACTCCTTGATACCTTATTCTGTAAACGACTTTTATTTTTTTCGATTTCCTTTACCTAACATTCAAAAAAACGGCTGACCTGGTTTTACTACTGATTAATAATAATAACAACCAAATCAGCCGAAGATGGACTAATGCAATATTATCGGAGAAGAGCACTACGAAACAATCAAAGACGTTTTACCCCTCGCTGGTTTATAGTACACTTTCAATTTTATTACATACGCCTTTCCGCGGAATAATTTTATCCGGATAAGCGCATTGTTATCGGTACCACTATTATCGTCACCGCTTAAATATTGCAACTTGTTGCCGGCTAATTTCTCTGATAAAACCATTACGGTATCCAACTTGCCGGTTGTTTCAATTTTGTAATATTTGGTAAGCGTTGGTTTAAAAATATAGTTTTGCTGTTCCGAATTTTTTACTGAAATATCATAACTAACACCGGCCATTACCGTAATATCTTTGTTTGGATTGTTAGCAGGATAAAACGTCAATGCATATTTTATATCCTGTACAGATAAACCACCCGCTGGCTCAAGGCCGGCTGCATACTTTTCCGGCGTTTTTATAAGCCCTGCGTCGAAGGGATAATGCATAATCGAATCCGGATCCCAGGTGGACCCGTTGACCTGGTTTTTATTTAATTTTTTAATGATGTTCTCAAAAGTCGTTGCCCTGTCCCAGTTATTGGGTTCGCCTCCCAACGAAGCGTAGACAGCTTCTTCATCCCAAATAATGCCTGCAAAAGGATTCTGGTGCTCGTGCTGTAATCCAAGCGTGTGCCCTATTTCATGCACCGCTGTATCAATCCCGTTGTGTGGATCGGCCACTGCAATGTTCCAGCCAAAATTCATGGTACGTTCGTCCACATCTATGTTCAGTACCTCCCGGCCAACATACGACCATGCGCCATCGCCCTGCATAAAACCAATTCTTACCTCCGCATCTTCGCGGTTACTAACTTCTGTAAAGTTG
>JBBQQP010000297.1:0-4624 GCA_038215675.1 Chitinophagales bacterium
TGGGTGATCCGGTTATGCGACCTGGACTTTTAATTGATTGGGCAGACCGTTCTTTTGTATGCAGTGGTTCGGTTCCGCAAGGTTCAAAAGTTCGTTTCTCACTACCACCGGATTTTGATGTAATGGAAAAAGTGATTAAAGGTGTTGAGGAATTAAAATCAACCGAAATGCCGGAGGCAGATGCCGTGGTTGTATTTAGTTGTGCCGGCAGAATTCTTTCTTTAGGTCCGCTGATGACCCAGGAACTGGAAGGAATTAAAAATGTATGGAATGTACCGATGGTTGGCATGTTCTCAAACGGCGAACTGGCGAGGGCCACCGGCGGTAATTTGGAAATGCATAACCTGACTACTTGTGTAATAGCATTGAAAGAAAAATAAAAAGCGGTAAAATTAATAATGGAATGAACATTCACTTAGAGAATATTAAAAAGCTGTTACAGGATATCAGTATATCTGAAGAAGAAAAGCAACTACTGCTGAAACAGGTTGCCGATGCAGACAAGCAATGGGCCATTACCGATTTTAAGCTTGACCGTACCGAGAAAGTAAAACGCACCACCGCAATTCTTTTAGAAGAAACCATTGAAGAGCTGGAGCAAAAAAGAAAGGCAGTAGAATTACAAAACCGGAAACTGGAAATTGAAACGGCTTTGGAAAGAGTGCGTAGCATTGCCTTATCTATGAAAGAGCCCGCAGATATGCTGGCGGTTTGTAAAACGATTTCGCAACAGTTGGAATTACTGAATGTGAAAGAAATAAGAAATGTACAAACGGCTATCATCTATGAAGATAAAGGCGCTTATTTAAATTATGAATATTACACAAAGCATGATAAATTATTAACTACAGAAGTAGATTATAAAAATCATGAGATGCAGGAAAAATTTGCGAACCAGATGCTATCTGGCGCAGAAGAGTTATTTACCATTATAATAAAAGGCAAAGAATTAAAAGAATGGTATCAATATCAAAAAACAACCAACCAGTTTGCTGATATATATTTAGAAAATGCTGAATCGCTTAATTATTACTGGTATTCATTAGGACCGGTTGCATTGGGCATTTCCACTTATGTTGCATTGAATAAAGAGGAGATCAATTTGTTCAAACGTTTTAGAAATGTGTTTGAACTGGCCTACCGAAGATTTTTGGATATTGAAATAGCTTTAGCACAGGCAAAAGAAGCAAGATTAGAAACAGCGCTCGAAAGAGTAAGAGCAGTTGCCATGGCCATGCGCAAACCGGATGACTTGCCGGGTATTTGCGAAACGTTGTATAATGAATTACACAGCCTTGGGTTCATAGATATGAGAAACTCCATGATCAATATTTACAATGACGAAAAAGCAACGTTTGTTAATTACGATTATTCTGAGGAGATCGGTAAAAGCATTAATCATCTTCACTATAATATTCACCCCGTAATTGAAAAACAGGTAAAGCAACTTAGGAGTGCTAATGATGCATTTTCAGAATCAGTTTTTGAAGGCAAAGACCTGGAAGACATAAAAACTTTCCGAATTAAGATTGGGGAAAAAGATGATCCAAGAATAAATAATTCCACTGCACTTTACTACTATTTTTATTCGATTGGCATCGGATCCATTGGCATATCTTCTTTTAATTCCCTTATCCGAGAAAAACTTTCAGTGCTGAAACGTTTCAGAAATGTATTCAATCTTTCTTACCAACGATACATAGATATTTCATTGGCAGAAGCACAGGCAAAAGAAGCACAGATTGAAGCAGCGTTGGAAAGAGTGAGAAGCCGTTCGATGGGTATGCAAAAAAGTGAAGAGTTGAAAGAAGTGATAAAAATTGTTTACCAGCAACTTACTCATTTAAAAATTAATCTTGACCACGCAGGTTTTGTTGTTGACTATACACCAAAAGGCGACTGGCATTTCTGGATCGCTGATGAGCGGGACATTCCTTCTAAAATAGCGCATCCATATTTTGATTCTGTTTGGGCAAATCAATTTAATGAAGCAAAAGAAAAAGGCGAAGACTTCTTTGCCACCAATTTGAATTTTGAAGATAAGAACAAATTCTACCGGGATCTTTTAAAGCATATACCCGGATTGACGGAAGAAGCAAAGGGATTTTATTTTAGATGCGCTGGTCTTGGCGCTTCTACTGTATTGTTAGATGATGTTGGCCTGTACATCGAAAATTTTTCGGGCACTGCTTATACAGATGAAGATAATGACACACTCATGCGTTTTGGAAAAGTATTCCAGCAAACCTATACCCGTTTTCTCGATCTGCAAAAAGCCGAAGCACAAACAAGAGAAGCACAGATAGAAGCTGGTTTAGAACGAGTACGTTCCCGGAGTCTCGCCATGCACAATACATCCGAATTGCAAGAAGTTATCCATACAGTTCATAAAGAATTCCTCCATTTAAATATTGCCAGTAATGGTGGTTCGTTCATTGCTATCAACGACGACATTAAAACAATACTCCGCTGTTGGGGATCGGGGGGAACCGCTAATACTACAGAAGAAGTGATTCTTCCGCTTTATGAAAAACCCTTTTGTACCAATCTTATAAATGGATTAAAAAAAGGTCCCGGATTTTTTACGGAAGCGTACACAAAAGATGAAAAAAAAGAATTTTTCACCTTTTTATTTAAGCATGAGCCCTGGTCAAAACTGGATGCCAATCAGAAAAAAGAAACCCTGTCAAGTCCGGGTGGATACACCCGATCTTGTTGTGTAGCTCAACATACCAGTGTTTTTATTATCAACCATTTGGGCGAAAAGTTTTCTACTGCTGACAATGACATTCTTAAACGCTTTGGAAAAGTTTTTGAACAAGCCTACGCTCGTTTCCTCGACCTGCAAAAAGCAGAAGCGCAGGCGAAAGAAGCACAGATTGAAACTGCTTTGGAGAAGGTGCGCTCTGTTGCGATGAGCATGATGAAATCAAGTGAGTTGCCGGGTATTTGCGAAGTCGTTTTTAAGCAGCTGACTAAACTTGGATTTTACGGATTAAGAGCTGCCCAGATATATTTAAGAAATGATGAAAAGGAAAGGTTTTTAAACTATGATTATTCTGCTGCTACGGGCGCTGATATGGTGGAAGTAAATTACAATAGTCATAACAATACAAAACGAATTTATGAGGTTATAAAAAGTGCAGGTGATGGCCTTGTTCACAATGTAATTGCGAAGCAGGATTTAAAAGAATGGAAATCTTATCTCTACGAGATTTTAGCGCAACCGGTTGAGCAATCACTGGATGAAGCAACAGCGCTACATTATTATTTATATTCCTTCGGCATCGGTGCTTTTGGGATAAGTACTTTCAATGCAATCAACGACGATGAACTACAAGTTTTAAAAAGGTTCAGAAACGTATTCAGTCTTTCTTACCAGCGCTACACAGATATTGCAAAGGCCGAAGCGCAGGCCAAAGAATCACAGATAGAAGCTGCATTGGAAAGAGTTAGAAGCCGCACATTGGCCATGCAAAACAGCAATGAACTGGCTGAAACTGCAGCTGTATTGTTTCAGCAATTGATAGCCCTGGGCATTGAACCCAATCGCTTATACATATCCATTGTAAAAGACGAAAACGGTGCATCAGAATTTTGGATAACAGACGAAGATGGAAGTAAAGTAAGTACCGCTTTTGCTACGAACATGAATGACAATGCAACTTTACTTAAAATGTTCGAGGGCTGGAAGCAGCAGCAAAAATCGCTGGTAATTGATATGCAGGGAGAAGAATTACAAAATTACTTCCGCCACCTTACCAGTTTGGGTGTTCCCTTCAAAGACGGGCTTTTGCAAAAAAGAAGAGTACAGGATATCGCCTATTTCAGCAAAGGTTTTATTGGCATCGCTTCACCAGATGAGCAACCACAACAGACCTTGCAATTGCTGGAACGTTTTGCCGCGGTGTTTAATCTCACCTTTACCCGTTTCAACGATTTAAAAATTTCAGAAGCGCATGCACAGCAGGCTGAACTGGATTTAATTTCAATTAAAGAATCCAGAAAAAAAGCCGAGGTGGCGTTGGTAGAATTGCAAGCCACACAAAAGCAATTGATACAATCTGCAAAGATGGCGAGCCTCGGTGAACTCACCGCAGGCATCGCACATGAAATACAAAACCCGTTAAACTTTGTAAACAACTTTAGTGAAGTAAGCACTGAATTAGTAGATGAAATGAATGAGGAGATGACGAAAGGAAATTATGATGAGGCAAAAGAAATTGCGAATGATATAAAACAAAATCTCGAAAAAATAAACCACCACGGCAAACGTGCTGATGCCATTGTAAAAGGAATGTTACAACACAGCCGCAGCAGCATTGGAGTAAAAGAACCAACAGATATTAATGCCTTGTGTGATGAATATTTAAGATTGAGTTATCATGGGCTTAGAGCAAAAGACAAATCTTTCAATGCCACCATGAAGACTGATTTTGACAACTCAATTGGCAATATCAATATCATTCCGCAGGATATCGGAAGAGTTGTTTTGAATCTATTGACAAATGCTTTTTATGCTGTAGATGAAAAAAAGAAATCAGGACTTGAGAACTACGAACCAACTGTTTCAATAAGTACAAAAAAAGTTGATGGCAAAGTAGAAATAAAGGTAAACGATAAC
>JBBQQP010000298.1:0-4597 GCA_038215675.1 Chitinophagales bacterium
AGCTTTAAGATGGCGAAGAATATTATTACTGCCGGCGCTACCGATTCTTTTGGAAATGTTGCTGTTCAAAGTTCAAAAGGACCTGCGCATGATGGCAGGTTGAAACCCGAACTGGTTGCGTTTGGTATTGATGGAAGTTCGGGTGCCGCAGCCCTGGTTTCCGGCGTATCATTGATGCTTCAGCAGCAATACAAACAAATGAACGGATCCTTGCCTGGCAATGCATTGATAAAAGCTATTCTGATTAATAGTGCAGATGACAAAGGAAATAAAGAAGTGGATTATTCAAATGGATTCGGGAGCCTCAATGCACTGAATGCAGTTAGAACGATCCAGACCGGCAGGTATTTAAATGGCGCAGTTTCAAACGGGGGTACACAAAATTTTTCCATTTCAATTCCGCAGGGAATAAAAAAAATAAAAATTACATTGGTTTGGAACGATCCTCCCGCAACAGCCAATGCCGCCAAAGCCCTTGTAAATGATCTCGATCTTATTTTACAGCAAACAGCCACCAACGAAATATGGCAGCCATGGGTATTGAATCATTTCCCGCACATGGATTCTTTAAAATTGCCGGCAACCAGAAAAAAAGATAGTCTGAATAACGTAGAACAAATTACACTGGATAACCCTGCGGCAGGTAGTTACCAGGTATCGGTAACAGGATATGCAGTAGGTCCAGGTTCGCAATCTTTTTATATTGCTTATCAATTTGATTCGACGGATATTTTTGAGTGGTATTTCCCCACTGCGGCAGACCCCGTGTTTTCTGCTGCTGTTAACACGTTGAGATGGAATAATTCTTATAAAGCCGCAACCGGCAAACTGGATTACAGCATTGACGATGGAGCAACCTGGCAGGAGATTGACCCGGCTGTAAACCTTGCAAACGGCTATTATTATTGGAAGACACCTTCCACTGAAACGGCAGCCTTATTAAAAATGACCGTCGACCGCCATCAAATAACCAGTGATACTTTTGTAATATCGCCTGTCACCCAAATGCGTGTAGGATTTAACTGTCCTGATTCTTTGCTTTTATATTGGAACAATCTTGCTAAGGCGGACGGATACCGCTTATACAAATTAGGTAATCGCTATCTGGATCCGTTTTTATTAACGAAGGATAGCTTTGCTGTAATTCAAAAGAACAACAACACATCCGTTTACTATGCAGTAGCGCCGGTAATTTCAGGAAGAGAAGGGGTAAAAAGTGTTACAATTAATTATACGCTGCAGGGAGTGGACTGCTACATCAGGTCTTTTCTTGTATCGCTTGATAACAACACGGTTACACTTTCTCTTTCATTGGGAACCTTGTACCAGGTAAATAAAATTGTATTGGAAAAAATGGATGGCAATGCTTTTAGACCTGTGCAGCAATTATTAAACAACAACAATCTGTCGGTTAGTTTCACAGATAAGAATCTAAAAAATGGTTTGAATATTTACCGGATCAAACTTGAACTGGCGGGTGGTGGAGTTGTTTACTCGCTGAGTGAAAGTGTATTTTATTTCGGCGAATCAGGCTTTATCATTTACCCTAATCCTGCTGCACAATATGGCGAGATAAATTTAGCCCAGGCAAATGTTGATGTGTCATACATGCAAGTTTTTAATGTTGCGGGTGTAATGGTTTTTGAAAAAGATCTTGATGATAGAATTAATAAAATTCCTGCTGGTAAATTGAGCAAAGGGGTGTACTTTATTCGAATTACGAACGGCGGTAAATTGGTAGAAACGCTCAGGTTGGTGGTGTATTAACACTATGTCAATGGTGAATGATGAATTGTGAATGGTGAAAGTGTGAATGGTGAATGGTGAATTGTCAATATTTAACTGCTGACCATTCACATCATCAATAAAGCCCATAAAAAGACCGGCATTAGGTGCCGGTTTTTTCTATTTATATTTTTTGATTGAGATCTAGCTAATCGTCCAGATTTCATTTCCTCTCAGTAATTTATCCAGGTCACCTTTGCCTCTTTTCGCAATTACCTCTTCAATCTGCATGGTCATACTATCTTCGTAGCAAGCCCTGTCTGTTTCATAAAATACACCAAATGGCCTTGGTAAATGTCCGGCCAGTTTTGGATCATCAAACATGCGGATCAATATCTGGGCTTTGTAAAAATCTTTATCATCATGCACCCATAAATCATCTACACTTGCACCGCCTTCTCCAATGTCTACAATTACTGGTTTAAAACCATCCAGTTTAACACCTTTATTTTTTGCAGCTCCAAATACCAGCGGCTGGCCCTGTTCTAAAAACAACACTTCTTCCGGTTTGCTGCTTTTCTCTGTAAATATTTCAAAAGCGCCATCATTAAAGATGTTACAGTTTTGATAGATTTCTAAAAACGAAGCGCCCTTGTGAGCCTGAGAGCGCAATAACATCGCCTGTAAATGTTTTGGGTCTCTATCCATCGTACGGGCAATAAAACTTGCATCTGCACCCATGGCCAATGCCAGTGGATTAAACGGATGATCGATACTTCCGAAGGGAGTTGATTTGGTGATTTTATTTTCTTCCGATGTTGGGGAATATTGGCCTTTTGTTAAACCATAAATCTGGTTATTGAACAATAAAATATTGACATCAAAATTTCTGCGGAGCAAATGAATGGTATGATTGCCACCAATGCTTAAACCATCGCCATCGCCGGTTACAATCCAAACGCTCAATTCGGGCCGGGCTGCTTTCAAACCACTTGCTACCGCAGTAGCCCTTCCGTGAATACTATGCATTCCATACGTGTTCATGTAATAAGGGAAACGGCTGCTACAACCAATTCCGGAAATAATTACAATGTTTTCTTTTGGAATACCAAGCGTAGGCATTACTTTCTGCACCTGTGCAAGAATGGAATAATCTCCACATCCGGGACACCATCTAACTTCCTGGTCGGTTAGAAAATCCTTAGCGGTTAAGGTTAAAGAAGGGGTTGGGATAGCTGTTGCGGTTGCGTTCATATGACAATTGTGTTAGAGGGCAAAGTTAACAAAAAAATTATGCGGTTGGTCCTGTGAACCCGGTTATTGAAAGAATTAACGGAATTAGGGCAAATAAAGTATGTTATTCGTAAAGAAAAGAACGCATGTAAGTCAATAACCAATTTTGCCCTTCTCTTTATTTTACCCACATGTATGGGAGTGCCAGTTAAGCCGCACTATTCGCCCAATAGCTTCTCTCTCAATACACCGCTGCAATTCTTTTACGTGGCATTTACTTCGTATTAGAAATAAGTATTTATCGTTGGCTTTGCAGGTACGAGGAAATCTTAGTTTTCAGGCGCTGACTCTATTGCCTTATAATTTGCCTCCTGTAACTATTTTCTTGACCTTTTTTAAAATCATCTCTAATTTTCTCTTGTCAGTTTTTGCTGAATAAATCCATCCAATAAATATTTTTTTTTCACCACTTATAAAACCTAAAAAAGTTCTATAAGCATCTGTCCATCCATTAAGATAGTTTTAATTCTTCTGGTATTTCAGTTGGAAAATTAATAGCCTATAAAGTTATAGGGAATGCTATATTGAATCGTTTTTTATAATTTCCCGCTTTAAGTTTCCTATAACGCTTCATTAACAAAATTGTAGCGATGTTATAAAAACCGTTACTTTTAATCATGGCCACCTGCAATACCATGCTTTTACAAATCCGCATTTCTCAGCACAATGATGAGGTTGCTTTTAAGGAATTGTATTACGTACATTACAAAGAACTGTACCGTTTTGCAATAACTTTTTTGCATAAGAGGGAATTGGCGGAAGAGGTGATGCAAGATGTATTTACCAAAATTTGGATTAACAGGAAGGGGCTGCACAACATTCAAAACCTGCGGGTATATCTTTTTAAATCGGTAAAAAATAAATGCCTTGATTATTTAGAAAAAGAAAAGCTCCTCAATCATTTTGAACTGGATGAAGTAAAAACAAATATCGGCCACCTAAGCCGAACGCCGGAAGATATATTGGTATCTGCTGAGATATTGGAGCACATCAACGAAATTTTACAAACCCTGCCGCCCAAATGCAAAATGATTTTTCAACTGGTAAAAGAGGAAAATCTTAAATACAAAGAAGTAGCCGAAATTTTAGACATCTCCCTAAAAACGGTGGAAAACCAGGTAGGCATTGCGTTGAAGAAAATCAGTCATGGCATCAATCTTCATCAAAAGGGTTACTAAGCTCTCCACTATTTCGGAAAGAAGCCGGAGGTACGGTCCATACCAGCCACGCTGTCAATTTTCAGCACAAAGGCTATCAATTTTCATTTTTTCAAAATAATTTTTTCTCTCTTTGGGGGTATTTCTCCTTCTACCCGTCTTCTCACCAAATACTTGTTAAAATGGAGAACAACAGGCTTTGGGTGCTGCTTGGAAAAAAGATGAACGGCGAAGCGTCTGCTGGAGAGCTGGCAGAACTGGAACAGTTTTTGGAGAACAATCCGTCTGCTTTGCCCAATAAAGTAATATTGGAAGCATTGATACAATTGCCCATTCAACATACAGAAAAACCAGATATTGACAATACCTGGAACCTGCTATCCTCCAACATATTGCTACAGCAGGTAACCAATCAAGAAGAT
>JBBQQP010000299.1:0-4540 GCA_038215675.1 Chitinophagales bacterium
TCATATAAGCGGTGCATTGGCAGTAGATCAAAAGGATTTTAAAACAGCACTTAAATTTAGTTTATTATCTCATGAAATTCATCAAAAGTCTGGTAACTATAGTGGTCAGGTGGAAAGTCTGAAAGAACTTTCAAAAGCATTCTCCCGGGTGGGCGATTATAAAAATGCTTATGAAACAAGGGTGGAGTATATGCACTTGAATGATTCGATGTTTAGTTCAAATTCAGCAAAAGAAATCAATGAGCTAAATGTAAAATTTCAGACGAGTGAAAAGGAGAAGAAAATAGCAGAACAAAACCTGTTGATTGCCAATAAAAATATCCGTTTGCGTAACCTCGTGTTTTCGCTGATAGCTGCTGGTTTGTTGATCAGCCTGTTGCTGGCATTGTATTTTCAACGCCGCAAAACATTTCAACAATCCCTTGTCACTTTAAAAAAAGAACAAGACATTTCGTTATTAAAAGCATTGATGACCGGAGAAGAAAAAGAACGCAACCGGCTGGCACGTGAGTTGCACGATGGACTGGGAGGTATATTGGCTGCTGCACAAATGCAGATCAGCAATGTAGAAACCAACGGCCAACAGGAGGAGCTGATGAAAAAACAAAAAGCAACTGAACTGGTAAGCCAGGCAGCCACCGAAAGCAGGCGCATTGCCCATAACCTGTTGCCCGAAACCTTGCTAAGATTTGGATTGGATGAGGCGTTAAAGGAATACAGCAAGTCAATTACCGATAGTAAATTAATACAACTGGATTATGAGTCTGTAGGCATGCAGCTAAACCTGGATCAAGCTGCCGGGCTAAGCATTTACCGCATTATACAGGAGCTTGTAAACAACATTATCAAGCATTCCGGCGCCACAGAAGCACTGGTGCAATTGCAACGGGAAGGGGAAAAATTATCCATTACAGTAGAAGACAATGGGAAAGGATTTTCGCCACAACAAAATGGCAAAACCGGTATTGGCCTGAGCAATATCCGCTCCCGGGTTTCGTATTTGAACGGCTCATTGGACATACGCTCGGAAGAACAAAAAGGCACATCGGTTTTTATTGAAATTCAACTAACAAAAAATGCAGCAGCCTGATAATACCATCGTAGTACTAGACGATCATCTATTGATAAGAGAAGCCATTGAGAAAATTATAGCAGAGAACACATCCTATATTTTTTCGGGAGCATTCCATACTAGCAGTGAATTGAAAAACTACATAGAACGGGATGGAGTACCCGCCTTTTTATTGCTGGATATTAATCTTGGTAACGAGGATGGCATTTTGCTTTGCAAGCAATTACGAAAGCAATATCCCGTTCTAAAAATTATAATGCTTACCGGGCTTACACAGGCTACCATTGTAAAGAATGCCATAAAAAACGGAGCAAATGGCTTCATGCTTAAGAACATGCAAAAAGAAGAATTGTGGGAGTGTTTATCGGTTATTTCAAGGGGCGAAACGTGGCTACACAAGGACCTGCAGCAAATTTTGTTAGGTAGTGGCAATAGCGGACAGTCTGCCGACAACGGTTACACACCAAAACTATCCCGCAGGGAGAAAGAAGTACTCGAACTAATCATGCAGGAAATGACCACCCAGGAAATAGCCAATACCCTATTCATTTCTGTAAACACCGTTGAAACCCATCGCTCCGGATTACTGAGCAAGCTGGGCGCAAAAAACATTGCCGGGCTTGTAAAAATCACTTTGGAAAAGGGGCTGCTCGATACCTGACCGGTACCAATATTAATGCATTCTAAAATGGTAATATTGCCGGTTATATTTCAAAAAAAAATCACCATCCGCCAAAACCATTTAAACTTTCAAAATAATTACCCGGCCGTATTTGCAGGAATAGCCAGCAATGGAATTTTAGTATGATAGGCCATTTTTTTTGTAAGGTTGGGATGAAATAAATTATCCGGAAATTTCCTTTGGTAAGTAACCATTGCCAGGATATCAATTTCGTTTTTCGATGTATGATCCTGCAGGGCAGATTCAAAATCTTTTCCATAAAGATGGGTAACAACAACCGACTCATTTTTATAGTGCTTTCTCAACTTCTTTTCATACTCAGGTATTCTGCGTGCATGTTCCATACACGTAAGGGCAGTACCTGGCTCTTCATCCGTAAATACGGCTACATCTACCTCAGCCTTATACAGAATTGCCAATTGAAAAAGAAAATCCAGCAGGGTCAATTCCTTTTCAAAATGATTGGTTGACAGCAATATCCTGGCTGGCTTTTTCCATCTATAATCAACCGGAATGGCCATCACGGGTACGTGACTTTTGCCAATAAGAGAAGCCGTTTTACTACCCCATAATTTTTCTCTCAAGCCACTTGCTCCGGACGTGCCCATCACAATGAAATCGATATCTTTTTCGTGGGTTAAATTGAGGATGCTTTCACTGAGAGCTGCAGTAGAAACATAGGATTCAACATTGATATTTTCTGTTTCTTTGATTACACTTTTAACTCTCGCAAATTCGTGATTGGTTTCAAGCAACAGCGTTTGATTGAACTCCCTGTTTATACCCATATAGTCTGTGTAGGTATTTCCAGTCAATTCAAAAGAGTGAACCAGGATAACTTCCGCCGGAAAAATTTTTGCAGATTGCACAGCAAAGTCAACCGCGTTATCAGCACAGGCTGAAAAGTCGGTTGGTACCAATATTTGTTTCATAATATTTTATTTATTTTTTTGATCGGCTCCTTGCATCAAAATTGAATAGCTATTAAAGTATTCTCACTCTGGAAAAATCCATCACCAGGGAGTTTACTCAATTCAACATGACTGTCTCTGTACTTTATAATTTTATAAAAACATTCCTATTTATGTGCAATGAACAAAGGTGTATCCAACTCTTTCATAAGGATGTCGGCCATGCTCGTTTTAAATAATCTCGACATTTCACTCCGCAGGTAAGCCCCGAGCACAACCAGTTGGTTTTCTTTATACGCAGCCAAATAACTGGTAATTTGTTCTTCTGCATTTCCCTTTGTTACGGTATAAGTGGTTGCAGTAAAATGCCTGTCGATAAACTCCTTCATTAACCTGTTGTCCGGCACTCTCAAACTTCCGATGTAATGATCCTTCACTGTACATACTTCTACCGGCAACTCCCGCAACGCTCCGAATAAATAACTAAACATTTTGATGGCGTACAAAGAAGAAGGTCTGCCATCATACAACAACACGATTTTATTTATCGGCTTAAATTCCTTTGGTACTACCAGCACCGGGCATTGCACATCGCCCAGCAAATCTTTAATGAAATCTGTGGGTGAATCTTCAGTTTGTCTGGTAAAGGTTTCGTATTCGTTTATTATCACCAGATCGGCAAACATGCTTTCATGCTTTAACTCCTGAATGGCAATACTTTTATCCCGGTGAACGGAAAAATTGACACCTGCTTTCTTGCATGCAATTTTAAATTGATGAACAGACTCATCCCGTCTCGTTTTATCTTTTTCATCCAGTTCCCTCATCTTTTCTTCAGGATCAATGGCTGTTGTAACTACGCTGTACACACTGTAGCTTCTGTAAATAAACTCATCCAGGAAAATCCCAACCAAATGCGCATTGGAGGCTTTAGTTAGCCAGATGGCATAATCCATGGTACTCTGCGCCATTTTGTATCCGTCAAACACAGCTAAGAATTTTTTCATGGTATACAATTTTAAAAATTATGGGTTCAAAGCAATCCTTTGCCGGTAGAAAGGTATTAACCACAGTTACCAGTTGAATAAATTGCCAAATCGTTTCCCATCAAAGCACAGGTGAATTGATTTAGTATCGCATGGTTGATACAGGACGATAGCTGTCAGGCAAACGGCCTGTTCAATAGCAATTTCCGTATTGACCCAGCGTTTTATTACAAAATTATCTTACCGGAGACTCTATAAAAATGACCTGTATCATTAAATGAAGTGATTGGTATGCTCATTAGACAATAACTTTCAAATAAAACACATTAGCAACTGCTTGCTTCACCAAAAACAAGGTTTGCAGATAAACGGCTTATGTGCCTGTTGATGCAGTGATAAGAGATGGTAAGAAAGCGCTGGTTTGAATATATCCAACGAAAATTTTCAAAAAAATAAATGGTTGAAGTTCGACTTTAAACTAACAATGGGATAGAAAATAACTTCGGTTAAAGTGTTCAGCAATGTATCGGTAAGACCGGTTGCCTGTTTGTTGCAAAGCAGCTCTTATTTTAAAAAGGATCCGACCAAAGGGGGGCATAATTTGTGGCATTTAGTATCAACATCATTAGCCTCCCAGGTATTAGAACCGGAATGCCGGCGCCGTCAATTGGCAAAATATTGATATACAGTTAGACCTTTTACATAAGTTCTAAAAACAAATCTAAATCTTTACAACTTAATTTCCACCAACTGAATCTGAGTCGCAACTGTATCGCTGCAGATATATGCGATGTGATGTAGATCAAGTACAATTTCGTGCAGAAACCATTGCTGGTTTTCCCAAGTAATGCTGTTTTTTTCTATCACCACTTCATTTAAAGGCTGACTC
>JBBQQP010000300.1:0-4540 GCA_038215675.1 Chitinophagales bacterium
TGGAATTATATCAAAAATTCGGGAGAATTTCCGGAGGCGGAAAACATGACGCTGGAATGGGTAGGTATGATACCGGGCAAAAGAGAAAGCAGGCGCTTTGAAGGTGACTATATCCTTCGGCAACAGGATATCATTGAACAAAGGAAACATGCCGATGCGGTGGCTTTTGGTGGATGGAGTATTGATCTTCACCCTGCTGATGGCGTTTTTAGTGAAAAGCCCGGGTGTAACCAATGGCATAGCAAGGGTATTTACGAGATTCCTTTACGATCCTTATACAGCCGGAATATTAGTAATCTTTTTCTTGCCGGCCGAATCATCAGCGCATCTCATGTGGCCTTTGCTTCTACAAGGGTGATGGCCACTTGTGGTTGTATAGGGCAGGCCGTGGGTACCGCTGCTTATTTATGTAAAACAAAAAATATTACTCCCGTTGAGTTGTTAGATAAAGATCACCTCCATTTATTGCAGCAAACCTTATTAAGGGCCAGTCATTTTATTCCCGGTATCATACACCAGGATAACATGGAATTGGTTACGTCTGCAAGACTTTCTGCCAGCAGCGAATTACAATTAAACGAACTGAAAGAAGCCAATTTAGCAAAGCCACTTGATTCTTCTTTTGCACAGATGATTCCTCTATTGCCAGGAAAAGTGCCGTCATTTATTGTTCATGCAACAGCAGAAAGTAAAACCACCCTAACCATTCAATTCAGGATCAGTAATGAAATCAGTAATTATACTCCTGAAGCAATCCTTGATAGCCTGGTATTTAACCTTATTCCCGGGCGTAATTGTATCAATCTGGATTTTAATATAGCGATGCCTGAAAAGGGATATGCCTTTATTTGCTTTCTGAAAAATCCACTGGTTGCCATGCATTTTTCCCAACAACGGATCACAGGAATATTATCTGTTTTCAATCACATCAATTTGGCGGTTTCCAATCATGGAAAGCAGACGCCACCTGCGGATATTGGTGTAGATGAATTTGAATTCTGGTGCCCGAAAAGAAGACCGGATGGGCAAAATTTGGCTATTAAGATTGAAAACGGCATTCAGCCATTCTCTGTTGAAAATATTCGCAATGGAATTAACAGACCAACCATCCATCCAAATGCATGGGTAGCAGATTTTGAGGATACAGCTCCAACGATTACCCTTAATTGGGATATGAAAAAGAAAATAAAAACGATAGAAATATGCTTTGATACAGATTTTGATCATCCAATGGAATCTGTATTAATGGGGCATCCTGAGCGGGTGATGCCTTTTTGTGTAAGAAACTATTCGATCGTTGACGGCACAGGAAAAGTAGTGTATAAAAAAGTAGACAATTACCAATCGCTTAATAGGATCCAATTTGATGAAGCGCTGGTTACTGATTTACTCCAATTAAAATGTGATCACCCTTCAAAAGATACACCTGCAGCAGTTTTTGCAATCAGGTGTTACGAAAACTAACATTCAATTATGGTAAAATTAAATTTTTAGTGATGGCTGTTGGAATATTGGGCCTGGTGTTTTCTTTATTCATTGGAAGGTTGACCCTGTCTCATGTAAAAAATATCCTGGTTAACAGTAATCACTTTTACCCGGGAATATTGTTGTCTATTAATCAGCAGCATTGCCTCTAAACAAAATTAAAACCTAATGAATTACCCTTCAACCAGCTTGGCTGTATCAAAAACCCAATGGCTGTAATCGCTGTTGCATAGTTATTGTAATTGTTTCAAAAACCATTAAAAAATCAATGAATACAGACTTTTCATATTTTCCTGCCCAATAGCTATCGGACCAACATTAACCATCTAATATCTATCGGATCAAGATTATCCTAACACTGGTTGCTCAACAATGTTTAAAAGATGAAAAATGAAAATTAAAAATTTGCGTTGGTGGATTGTGGTGTTGCTTTTTTTTGCCGCCGTTCTGAATTATGTTGACAGGCAAACCTTGTCGGCATTGGCTCCAACTATTCAAAAGGATTTGGATATGAACGAGCAGGATTATGCGAACGTTGTTAATATTTTCCTCGTTGCCTACACCATCGCTTATTTATTTTCCGGACGCATTGCAGATAAAATGGGTACAAGAAAAGGTATGTTTGTTTTTGTAGCATGGTGGTCTATTGCGAATGCCTTTACCGCTGCAGCAAATAGTATCGCCTCCTTAAGCGCATACAGATTTGCGCTGGGTTTAGGCGAAGCAGGTATATGGCCGGCTGCATCCAAGGCCGTGTCTGAATGGTTTCCAAAAAAGGAAAGGGCTTTTGCCATCGGGCTTTATACCATGGGCGCAACCATTGGTGCAACCATAGCGCCTTATATTGTAATTCCCCTGGCCACTTATAATTATGCTTCCACTTTGCCTGCTGTTGCTGATTGGCTTGGGCAGGGAACCGGTTGGCGACTGGCTTTTATACTTACCGGCATGGCCGGATTGGTGTGGCTGATTCCATGGCTAATGGTTTACCGGCAACCCAAAAAATCCACATTGATTACTGATGCAGAACTTCAATTGATTAACGATGATGCTGCATTGGATGACCCCGCAGATTCAGCAAAAGAAAATACCTGGTCGTGGAAGCAGGTTTTGTTATTCAGGGGTACCTGGTTATTGCTGATTGGAAGGTTGGTCACCGACCCGGTTTGGTATTTTTATCAGTTTTGGTTTCCTAAATATTTAAGCAGCGACCGCTATCTTTCACAGGAGCAATTAAAAATCACCTGGGTTATTTATGCAGCTGCGGGTGTTGGAAGTTTATTCGGCGGGTGGCTGTCGGGCCGTCTGGTAAAAAAAGGAATAGCGCCTGTAAAAAGCAGGTTATGGGTCATGTTAGGCTGCGCCTGCATGATGCCACTTTCCCCATTTATCAGCCAGGTAACCGGTTTAAATATGGCAATGACAATAACAGTATGTACGGTAATGGCTTCTCTGGCCTGGTTAATTAATATCAGCTCATTGGTGTTGGATGTTGTACCAAAGCATTCACTTGGAACCGTCTTTAGTATTGTGGCAGCAGGCAGTACCATTGGGGGGATTATGATGAATACAATAGTTGCGGCAATGGTTTCCGGACCTTCAACAAAAGCAGCCGGTTTTTTGGATAAGGGATTGCATGCTTTGCTAAGTCCCGTATTAGATGCAGTTCAGGGTCAGGGTTATGCATGGTGGTTTATTATCATGGCTTTTCTGCACCCTGTTGGATGGTTGATATTAAAATTTGGAGGGATACAAAAATTGTCAAAAAGCTAAACGGATTCGTTGTTTTCCTTGCAGCTAAAAACAACGGGTTAATTAAAATCAGTATTTCAAAACATTAATTCTTAATAAGGATGAAGAACCTCATCAAATTAAAAACAGTGGTATTGTTTTGTATTGCATTATTACTAGTGATAGTGAATGCCCGGGGCCAGGATTTAAACATCGGTAGCATGATTCAACCCATACCAAAATCGGCAAAATTCATTAACGACACTTCTTACATCTGGTGTGGAACGCTGGTCAAGTCGCACATCGATCACCAATACCACCTCTTTTATTCACGTTGGCCACGTAAATACGGTATGTCTGCATGGGTAACCAGTTCAGAAGTGGCCCATGCGGTTTCTAATTCTCCTTTTGGTCCGTTCAAGTTTACAGATATTACCTTACCTCACCGGGGGCCCAATTACTGGGATGGCATGTACACGCATAATCCAACCGTACATTATTTCAACGGAAAATATTATTTATACTACGCCGGCAATTTTGGCGATGGAAAAATTACCAGTCCGCAATTGAACTGGACTCACCGCAACAACCAGCGCATTGGAGTTGCCATTGCCGATGATCCAAATGGCCCATGGACAAGGTTCGACAAACCGCTTATCGATATTTCAGCCGATACCACAGCGCACGATGCACAAATGGTGGCCAACCCTTCGGTGACCCAAATGCCCGATGGCCGTTTTCTGATGGTTTACAAAGCAGTAGCCAGGAAAAAGCCACAACCTTTTGGCGGGCCGGTGGTGCATTTAACCGCTATTGCCGATAAACCGGAAGGGCCATTCGTAAAACAAAACAAGCCCATTTTTACTGTAGAAAATGTGGACTTCCCGGCAGAAGACCCTTTTGTGTGGTACCAGGATAATTGCTATTATGCCATCGTGAAAGATATGAAAGGCGCCTTTACCAATGCCGGACGCAGTCTAGTACTTTTCTATTCACTCGACGGTCTGGATTGGAAACTGGCCAAACATCCGCTGGTTTCCGACTTAAATATTCATTGGGCAAATGGCACCACCCAAAAGCTGGAAGCGCTGGAGCGTCCACAGCTATTTTTCGAAAACGGCGTGCCAGTTGCATTGCTTTGTGCAGTGAACGAAACATTGGAACACTCGTACAATGTGCAGATTCCGTTGAAATAGATTCACAAACAATTCATTGCAAAGAAATGAAACTACTTTCTGTTATAACTTTTACTATCCTAATTAGTTATCCCGGCTTAAATCAAAATGGAAGGTTGGTTAGGGAAATAACTAATCCAAAATTAATA
>JBBQQP010000301.1:0-4505 GCA_038215675.1 Chitinophagales bacterium
ATTGTATCCGCTTACAAAGAAGCGTTGCCGTTTTTCAGGTTTATGGATAATGTAATGGGTAGTTAAGGTTGTGGTAGATATTCGGAAGCAATAGATTAATGAAACGCACTCACGCATGCTTTTTTTATCATGGTCAAAACAAAAAATTTCGAAAAAATAGAAGTAAAATCAGCAACCCAACTGAGAGATTGGCTTTTTATTAACCATACCCAAAAAGAATGTATTTGGTTAGTTACTTACAAAAAGCATATTTCCGATAAGTAGTTACCACGAAAACCAGACGTTGAACGTTTTAACGTTCAGCCTTTTCGTCTTCAGATTTGTAAATGCAGTAATGCATTATGGTGTAATGCAGACCAGTATCATTTGTCAATACAAAGCCATGCAATGCGGTAAACCAATTAAATGTAAAATCGTTTATAGGCCTCGCCCGTGCTTTATTTTTTACACATTAATTTTTTTGGTTTTTCTGTCTGCAAGTTTTAGTCTTGTTTTATTCATTCCAGGTGCGGTTATCTTATTGCCTTTGCGGGTAAAAGCCTGCTCCTGCAACTTACGGGTATCTGATTTTATTTTTTTTTAATTGATCAAAATGAGACAGGCTGTTTGCGCTGAAGTTTTTGTTTGCGTCAATGATAAATGCAATCCCAACAAACTGGTGGTAATTAGTTGAAATTTCACGGTGATTATTTTGAATAAATTACTGGTTCTTAACCGGATTTAAATGTACAGCAACGGGATCAATGTGCGTATTATGAAAAGAATTAATTTTCCAGGTTTTACTTATTTTGGTAAGCTTAAAAGAATACATAGCATTCGTACTATCACCTTTTTACACATTTTGTACTGTGGTGCCTGCTGAATTTTTTTATTTTTCACCTGGATCTGGCACACAGGTTTTTGCAACTCGGCTTCCCTTTACTTTAATATGTACGGACCTTTGTTATTATTGAGCAATACCTATAAAAAGTGGCCATCGCTATATTCCTAAAGCTCGATTTGGTTACTAGTGCGGTTGTTCAACAGGGACTTTATTGGGAACGTTAGGAGCATGCGCATTACCAATGGATTTTTCTTATTTCTCTCAACTCGTAATCAACGGATGAGCCAGCCTGCGAAATTGTGCCATGCATCGCTCGGCCCAATGACGGCGGCGCGGAGGTTGGCCCAAACAAATAAAGCCAGGGCGACCCACAATGATACCGGGTGAATTTGGCCTCTCGTAACGCGGTCGTAAACTGCACTGGCAAAGAGAAGGATAACAAGCGGAATGAGTATTATAGGAGCGGTTATCTCCCGAAGATAGGTTGAATGACCAATGATGTGTGCTAGTGAAGCCGGCATTAAAGCACCAATGGTAGCCAGCAGCATCAACCGCTTGTGAACATCGGGCCGGTTACGGTACCCAACCGCAAAACAAACCAAAATGCTAAAACTCATAAGATCACCGATTTGAAACACCAGCAGCTCCAGGGGATCGCCGCTGTTTTGTAATAAATCTCCGCTAAGATCAAAACCGCGCCGAGCCATTGCTATGGCAGTTATATACCCGGACACAACCATCAAAATAGCAAGTACCGCAACGGTATAGCCCAGTTGCCGATGATTGGTAATTCGTCCCTTCCGAATAAGGATTGTTTGTGTCAGAAACAACAGGAGCCAGGATCCAAAGATTACACCATGTGCGGCTACCGCCCATGTCATTGGCCCCATTCTACTTTCCGGGTCAATAGCTGACGGTCCGAAGCCCGCGATCGTGATTGCGATCGCAACAAGTGCCATAGCAGTATAGAAACGACCCTCGGCACGAATGGGTGTTGCTGGTTTTAACGCAGTTTTATCAGGCATCATAGTAGGTTTGAGTAATTACCAATGGGAAGTATCAAAATAGCATTCAAGGGCAGAATGTCGCACTTTTCTGAAAAGGCGTAATCAAACGCATTTTAAGAATCTTCCATTGTTTAAACAACACAGATCACGTTTTTTTTATCAACAGCATATTGGCTAAAACTATTAAAGGTGATATGCATTGAGAGAAGTACCATGATTTGTTTCATCTGCGGGCTGTTTAAAATATAGACTAGAAATATTAAAAACAAAATTATTAACTCCTGCAATCCCCGGCATAGAACAAATGCGACATTTTTTGTAAAGTTTCTACTCAATCGTTGTTCCCTGAAGTCTTAATGAGCTTTTTTCGAGATCTCTTTGCAAAATACCTGGCGTTACTCCTGCAAAGTCTTTAAAGTCACGGATCATGTGCATTTGATCCGCATAGTCACAGGCATGTGCAATTTTTATCCAGGGAATTTCATTATTTTTTTCCCTCATTACCCAGGCTTTGGAAAAGCGAACCAGTCTTGAAAATAGTTTCGGCGGCATACCAATTCTTTCTTTAAACTGCCGCTCTAATTGTCGGGTACTGATGCAGGAATCCTTCGCCAACTGATTTACATTCAGGTACTTTTTTGTTAGTTTATTCTGCATTAGCACATATTCAATGGGAAGACTTGCTTTTAATTTTTTTGCTTGTTTTAGCAGGTAACCCTGAATGATATCAATCATCCTGTTATAATCACTTGTATTATTTAGCCGCTCATTTATTTCCTTTATTTCATTTCCCAATAGTAATGTGGCGTCAAAAGGTTGCCCAAGCATTTCATGCATAGGTATATGTAATAAGCGATGCATGCCACCAGGTTGAAAGCTTATCATAATTACGAGCATGTTATTACCCATCGATAAATCAACCCTGGACAATTGTGGACCAACGAGAATACTTTTTGGTAATTCTTCAATGCTGCTGTTTGAATAATTATGACAACATACACTATCGTAAGGATAAAGGAACATACAATTATCTGGCTGTGGCGGAAATGGATTGGTGAGCCGTGGATTGGAAGGGTCCAATTGATAGCGAATCAGTGTAATCCTGCTAATAAAATGTTGCAGACCGGGATGAGGTTTATAATGTAGGATCATACTCCGTATAAATATTTCGTAAGTTACAAAAAACATCAAAAAAAAAGCTATTAGTACCTTTTACCTGACTAGATTGCAATGACCCCGGTTTTCCAACAACCTTTGCAATACCGTAAGTTTGTATCGACTTTTTACCGAAACCGAATTAAAATAATTCTTATTCACGAAAGTTTTTATTCTTTTAAAAATTTAAAATGAAGCCGATACCAATCACACAATTAAAGCAAAATTTCACTTTCACCACTCAATGGTTGCCCCGAAACAATCTTTATCTTCAACTTGATAGGAGCGGAAGCATGGAACGCAGCCTGGCGGGGTGAATGCATGCAACGGATAGCCGAAACAGAAGTTGGTGTAACTACTTTTGCCAATAGCCCATTATTTTTTACTTACTTTTTTGGGTATTCAGTTGGCTTTGTAATTCCTACTTTTGCTGGAATAAAATGGTTCTGCCTATACTGTCTGATAAAGTAATTTTGGTGTGTAATCATTTTGCAATTATCAAACTACGTCGAAACGGATGAAACAGATATTGTAAATCAAAGCATAACTTTCAAATAAAATGATACGCTGTATTCAAACAAATTCTGATAACGAACAGTTTCGAAAACTTGTTGGTGAACTGGACGCTGAGTTAAAAATCCGGGATGGGGAAGACCATCTGTTTTACGCTCAATTCAATAAAATTGATACAATAAAATACGTGATTGTTGCCTATGAAAATAAACTGCCGGTTGGCTGTGGTGCAATCAAAGAATATGCTGCTGACGTAATGGAAGTGAAGAGAATGTATGTATTGCCAGGCAACAGGAACAGCGGAATAGCCTCCACGATTTTAAAAGAACTGGAGCGTTGGGCGATTGAATTAAAGATGGGTAAACTTTTGTTGGAAACTGGTATTAACCAACCCGAAGCAATTGCGCTGTACAAAAAAAATGGATTTGCACTTATACCAAACTATGGGCAATACCAAAACATAATAAACAGCGTATGCTTTGAGAAAGTACTTACGCAATAGCAACTGAAGTTTGAATTGGGACAGCAATTTTTCACGAATACTAAAAAATCGACCTTTGTTTTCATTGCTGCGATAAATCCACAATAAGACTCAATTAAATTACCCCGGATTTTTTCATTGGATGATTGAACAACGGGGCTAGGTGCGGCAATCAATCCTTTTCTTATATCCAATGCCTAAATTGTACATCCATCAATAAATAAAAATATCCCTTTTGCATATTCATCCCAGGCGCTTTTTGGGATTTTTTCTAAATTAAATAAAGAGTACATTTAATTGTTGGAAGTTCAAAAGAGACCTTTAGCATTTCCTAAATGGCGTTATTGTACAACCATTACTCACCTAAGTAACCTTTAACACTAAATAAAAAATGCGATATGAAAAAGAATCTACTGCTGCCACTGATGGTTTTATTTGTAACAAATGTACTTTCTCAACCCGGGTATAAAATTGCAGGAAATAAGATCATGTCTCCCTGGGCAGAGAAAGTTGATCCCGCAAATCC
>JBBQQP010000302.1:0-4504 GCA_038215675.1 Chitinophagales bacterium
CAAAACTTTTTATTACAGCAATTACTTCTTCTCTTGTAAGCGGTGCTTGCGTTTTAGTACAGGAAACAAAACAGAGCAGCGTTAAAAACAGAATATTGAATAAAACTTTCATAAGATGCAAATATAATTCAGTACGGTTAATAATTTCAGGAGATAAAATAGTAGCATGCTGGTTGTAAAATCGGATCAGATCAACTACCCGCCAACCCTAATAACTATGCAAGCCGGCTGAGATATCAATACTCCTAGTATCAACAACGCCTTCTTAACAAAGTTCAAATAATGAAACAAATAGCCAATAACTGCTCCGGATTTCCTGAACTTTGCAAAACAATTTTATAATATGCTGCCATTTAATTCCAGGACATTTTTATTATTTAACCAACATATTTTATTTATTTATGCAGTCTTCCTAACCAATACATTGTTTGCGCAGCCTGACCGCAATATTACCAAACTAAAGTTTATCGGGCAGTACCAGATACCCTACGCCCTGCAATTTAAAAATACTACCGTAGGAGGTTTATCAGGAATTGATTATGATGCTGCCAGTAAACGTTACTATTTTATCAGTGATGACCGGAGTGCATTAAACCCTGCCCGTTACTACACAGCTACCATCACATTATCAAAAAAAGGAATTGATAGTATTCACTTTACCGGAGTATACCATGTATTGCAACCCAACGGAAAAACCTACCCCAACAATAAACAAAATCCAATAAACACACCCGACCCGGAGGCCATCCGTTATAACCCGATTGGAAAACAATTGGTATGGAGCAGCGAGGGGGAAAGAATCGTAAACCGAAATGATACTATTTTGGGTGACCCTTCCATTACCGTTATTTCGTTGCAGGGGAAATATTTACACAGCTATGCCTTACCTGAAAACCTTCAAATGCAATCCATCGAAAAAGGCCCCCGGCAAAACGGCGTGCTGGAAGGATTGACTTTTGCCAACCAGTATAAAACGCTTTTTGCAAATGTGGAAGAACCCTTGTATGAAGACGGTCCAAGAGCTGACACTGTTGATAATAATGCCTTCATCCGCATTTTTCAATACGATGTAGCTACCCGAAAAAATACGCAGCAGTTTGCCTATAGATTAGAACCAGTCGCACACGCCCCTTTTCCACTCAATGGTTTTAAAGTGAATGGGGTGCCGGATATACTTAGCATTGGAAATAACAAATTGCTGGTATTGGAACGATCTTTCTCAACCGGCCGGCTGGCGTGTACCATCAAATTATTTATTGCTGACTTGAAGGATGCTACAAACATAAAAAATATAAATTCCTTAAAAACCGATACCAGCTTTGTACCTGCGGCAAAACAACTACTGTTTAACATGGATGACCTTGGTATTTACATTGACAATGTAGAGGGTGTAACCTTTGGTCCAATATTACCGAACGGCCACCAGACACTGGTATTTGTAGCCGACAACAATTTCAATCCGCTGGAGCAATCTCAATTGCTGCTGTTTGAAGTGATCAACTAAATAACCGGGATATTAAAAAATACCATTCAACAAAGATTTGATTTGCCAATCCTTCGTAACCAGTCAAAAAACAGTGCGCTTCGCAGTTACCGAATTAAATTATCTTTCAGCAAAAAAAAAAGTATGAAGCAACTATTTATCCTGTTAACCGGCGTGGCGTTGTTGGCTGCATGCAACGATGGTCCGCAATCCACTAATTTAAATTTTAAAACAATTGACGTGAAGTACCCTGCTACAAAAAAAGACACCGCTGTCGTAGATAATTATTTCGGCACTATTGTAGCCGATCCTTATCGCTGGCTTGAAAACGATACCAGTGCCGAAACAGGCGCCTGGGTGAAAGCGCAAAATGAAGTAACTCAAAATTACCTGAAGCAAATTCCCTTTCGGGACGCAATTGCAAAGCGGTATGAAGACCTTTTTAATTATGAAAAATATTCAGCTCCGACAAGAGAGGGAGATTTTATTTACTACAGTAAAAATTCGGGTTTACAAAACCAGTCGGTCATGTATCGGGAACCTGTAAACGGCGGGGATACAGAAGTGTTTCTGGATCCCAATAGTTTTTCCAAAGACGGTACTACTTCCTTATCCGGTATCAACTTTTCAAAAGATGGTTCTTTGGCAGCTTATAATATTTCGGAAGGAGGCAGCGACTGGCAAAAAATAATCATTGTAGACGCTGCGACAAAAAAGCAGTTGGGCGACACTATGCAGGATATTAAATTTAGTTCGGCCAGCTGGAAGGGAAATGATGGCTTTTTTTACAGCACCTACGACCGTCCAAAACAAGGTAGCTTTCTTGCGGGTGTAACCGATAAACACAAACTATTTTACCATAAAATCGGAACTACACAAAAAGAAGACGTATTGATTTATGATGGTGCCGGACAGTCGAAAAGATACATCTCCGGTGGTGTAACAGAGGATGGAAAATGGCTCATAATCAGTGGTGCCAATGCCACTTATGGAAATGAATTGCACGTAATGGATTTAACCAACCCAACTGCAACCATCGTTGCCCTGGTAACTGATATGAAGAACCAGCACGGAATTATTGAATCGGATGAAAATAATTTTTATATCCAAACGGATAGGAATGCACCTACCAGCAAACTGGTGACAGTGGCTGTTTCAAATCCTGCAGAAGCCAACTGGAAAACGATTATTGAAACCCTTCCGGAAGTATTGAGTGCTTCAACAGCCGGCGGGTTTATTTTTTGCACTTATTTGAAAGATGCGGTAACCAAGGTATATCAACATGACATGACAGGTAAACGAATTCGTGAAAATGAATTGCCTGGCCTCGGAACTGCAGGTGGTTTTTATGCAAAGAAGGAGTACAAAGAATTGTATTATGGATACACAGGCTACACCACTCCATACACCATTTATAAACTTGATATCAATACAGGTAAAACAGTTTTGTATAAGCAACCAACAGTGCAGTTTAAACCAGCAGATTATGAATCCAAACAAGTATTTTACACCAGTAAGGATGGCACAAAAATACCGATGATCATTACCCACAAAAAAGGTATTGCGCTGGATGGAAAAAACCCTTGTTTACTGTATGGCTATGGCGGATTCAGTGTAAGTCTTACGCCAGCTTTCAGCACTTCCAATATGATTTTGCTGGAGAACGGAGGAATTTATGCAGTCCCCAATATCAGGGGCGGTGGTGAGTATGGCGAAGCATGGCATGAACAGGGCATTAAAACAAAAAAGCAAAATGTATTTGATGATTTTATAGCCGCTGCTAAATACCTGGTAGACAATAAGTACACTTCCCGGGAAATGCTGGCCATACAAGGCGGCAGCAACGGCGGTTTGCTGGTAGGTGCCTGCATTACCCAGCAACCAGATATGTGCAAAGTAGCATTCCCTGCAGTGGGGGTAATGGACATGTTGCGGTACCATAAATTTACCGCAGGCGCAGGCTGGGCCTATGATTACGGCACATCGGAAGATAGCAGGGAGATGTTCGATTATATCTACAAATACTCGCCGGTTCAAAATGTAAAAGCAGCAGCATACCCGGCTACAATGATCACCACTGCTGATCATGACGATCGTGTGGTACCGGCGCATTCGTTTAAATTTGCAGCTAACATGCAGGAGAAACAAACAGGCAAAAACCCGGTACTGATTCGCATAGAAACAAAGGCGGGTCATGGCGCAGGTAAAAGCACCAAACAAACCATTGCAGAACAAGCGGACAAATGGAGTTTTATGTTTTATAATATTGGAGTGACGCCTAAATATTAAAGTAAGTCCTGGGATTAAAACAGTCTTTTTTAAACATAATACTACGCTAACAAGCGGCAACATATTTTGAAGAAACTTAGTGAAAGAACTTCGATTGAATGAGTATTAATGATAACAATGCCATCTTTTAAAAGATGGCATTGTTGTTTCAAAGCTATTCTGTTAGCATTTTTTAAAAGTTGTTTGCCTTGTATTAATCAGCAAGCCAATAAAACACCGCAACAATTCAAAGTCCAAACAATCCAACCATAAAACCAAGCAATCATCCAACCATCCTAAACCCTAACACCCCAACTCCGCTCAAACACTGCACCAGCGGCCAGCTTCACAATACCTTCTTTATCACCCAATAGCTGGTTACTGTTTACACTATCCGCAATACCGCACCATGGCTCAATACAAATAAAATCAGCATCCTTTGCAGCCCAGATACCGAGGTAAGGAAATCCTTTAAATGAAAAAGTAAAACCGATGGGATGCTTAATAGATTTCAATTCCACCGAATCTGATTCAAGATTTTTTAATACGATGGCATCCTTATAGAATAAAGATTTTGTTAATGGTAAACGGTCGGTATTTTTCAGCAGGGCTGTCGGAGCAGACTCAATCAACCCCTCTGAACTGATTGGCCAGCGCCCGGCATTTTCGGTTTTATTAAACTTCAGGTAATAATCTTCATAAGCAAGTTCATCAGCAATCGGCAATTTAAAAGCGGGATGGGCTCCTACTGAA
>JBBQQP010000303.1:0-4497 GCA_038215675.1 Chitinophagales bacterium
AAATACCAGGCACCTGCAATACATGACCTGGCCTAGAGGATTTGCCATAGCTGAGTCTGTATGGTCACCTAAGGAGAAAAAGAACTGGAACGGTTTCGTGCAAAAAGTAGAACAACAATTTAAACGCTTTGATGTAAGAGATATAAAATATGCACCAAGTATGTATGACCCAATCTTTACAGCAAAAAGAGCGGGCGGTCAGCTACAGATTGAACTAGCCACCGAAGTGGAAGGACTGGATATCTATTACAGTTTCGACAACTCCTTTCCAGACAGGTTTTATCCTAAATATACCGGATTGCTTACGCCTCCAAAAGATGCGGTGATGCTAAAGGTGATTACTTATCGGGGAATGCAGCCAATCGGCAGAATGATTGCTATGCCGCTGGAAGAAATGATTAAACGAGCCGAAATTAAAAAATAGATTCTGTCACCAGACGGTGATGAGCAAAGTCAGGCATTGCCTTGGTTGTTGATTGGGCAACACAAACAACATATCTTAAGTTATCCCTGGCGCAGGTGATGAATGGCATCGAATCCCGCGTTTAGGAGACCTCTTCTTTACGTTTCGGTTTACAATATTTCACAAACCAAAATGATTTAAAATAAAAAACCTATGGTATCCCTACCATAGGTTTTTTATTTTTAAGGTTCTCGGTCAATTCAAAGTTATGCGAACGATTGATTGTTGAAAGCCGTAAATACTGCTCTATAAAAATTTAAAATGCAACCTGTTTTTCAACCATTATTTTACGCAGGTTAATCAGTCCATAACGCATACGGCCCAATGCAGTATTGATGCTGATAGATTTTAAAGAAGCAATCTCTTTAAAGGTAAGATCTGCATAATGACGCATGATGATAATTTCCCGTTGCTCGGCCGGTAATGTATCCAGCATTTTTCTTACTTTTTCATGGCTTTCGCCTGTTACCATTACTTCTTCTGTGCTTTTTACCGCAAAATTTAAAGTGTCAAAAATATCTGTATCGTTGCTTGTTTTAATAACCGGCAGGCGACCGACTTTTCTGAAATGATCAAGGCACATATTGTGTGCAATGCGCATGATCCATGGTAAAAATTTTCCTTCCTCGGTGTACTGACCGCCTTTTAATTTGTCAATCACCCGAATGAACACGTCCTGGAACATATCTTCTGCCAGGTATTTATCTTTTAACAATAAATAAATAGAGGTATACAATTTACTTTTATAGCGTAACACCAGGGTTGAAAGGGCCTCTGTATTACCATTTAAATAAAGTTCTACCAGTTGTTGATCATTAAGAAGGATAAGGGATTTCATAAAATTGGTTTGTTTGTAAGGAAAAGGGATTTAGTTGTAGCTTTTGTACCGGATGTTATTTGGCGTGGTACAATCACACAGCAAATGTCTAAATAATTAAAAGTCCAGAATGTAGAATAATAATCTTGGTATGTATCGACATTTTTCTACAAAAACTTTATAATGTCCTTAACATTTCCAAACTACTTATGTTAAGGTTTGATTATGCTTTTGCTATACCATTTTAATAACCTGACCACGAATTTAATTTCTGTAATTTTTATGTGTCAGCAGGTAACCGGTCAATCGTTATTCCGGTATTTGGAAATTTACCACCCGGTTTGATTGCATCAAATAAAGTACCCGCCTGCATTTTAAAAGGTTTCTCTTATATTGTGCAGCTAAAATATTCTCATGAAAGATAACGTTGTAAAAGTGTTGATTGGTGGGCTTTTGATAGTGATCAACCTACAAATTGTTGCACAAAAAAAACCTACTGCTGTTGAAACATTAAAAAACCAGGCCGTTGCCGACATCCAGTTAAAATATGAGGAATACCGGCAAACGGCACAAAGCATCTGGAACTTTGCAGAGATGGGCTATAAGGAAGAAAAAAGCAGCGCCCTGTTACAAAAGACTTTAGCCAATAATGGATTTATCATTTCAAAAGGGGTAGCTGGTCTGCCTACTGCATTTGTAGCAACTTACGGTAGCGGGCAGCCGGTGATTGCTATCCTTGCCGAGTTTGATGCATTGCCGGGTTTGGCGCAGGAAGCTGTACCCGAAAAAAAGGCTATCCCGAATCAAACGGCAGGTCATGGTTGCGGCCATCACCTGTTCGGTACTGCCTCTGTAGCGGCAGGTATCGAAATTAAAAAACTGATAGAACAAAAAAAGATAAGCGGGACCATTCGGGTGGTTGGTTGTCCTGCTGAAGAAGGTGGCTCGGGTAAAGTTTTTTTAGTAAGAGCCGGCTTATTTAAAGATGTGGATGTGGCCATCCACTGGCATCCGGCTGATAACAATAGTGTTACGGTAATGAGTGCCCTTGCCAACAAATCTGCTAAATTTCGTTTTCACGGCATTTCAGCACATGCAGCTGCGTCGCCGGAAAAAGGAAGGTCTGCATTAGATGGTGTGGAGGCCATGAACAATATGGCAAATATGATGCGGGAGCATATTCCGCAGGAAACCCGCATTCATTATGTAATTACCAGTGGCGGTAAAGCCCCCAATGTAGTGCCCGATTTTGCAGAAGTATATTACTATGTCCGGCACCCCAAAAGAGAGGATGTTGTAAAAGTATTTGACCGGGTGGTAAAAGCTGCCAATGGAGCTGCCATGGGTACTGAAACAACGGTTGATTATGCCATCATCGGAGGCACACACGACTTGTTGATCAACCAGACATTGGCCAGCGCTATGCAGTTAAACCTTGAAAAAGTAGGGGGCGTAAATCTTACTGCGGCAGAAATTGAATTTGGCAAAAAACTACAGACTACTTTCGGTTACGCAGCACCGCTCATCGAAAACGCAGCGATGGTAAATCCATTGAAAACAGAGGAGTCATCCGGCGGCGGATCTACTGATGTTGGCGATGTAAGTTATGCGGTGCCCACCGTAGGTATGCGTGCAGCTACCTGGATACCAGGCACTGCTGCTCACAGCTGGCAGGCGGTAGCATGTGGCGGAACAGAAATTGGCAGCAAAGGGATGATGGTGGCAGCCAAAACTATGGCACTGATGGCAATTGATTTATACAGCATCCCGGCATTGATTGAAAAAGCAAAACAGGAATTTATTAAAGATATTGGCAGCTACCAATACAAAGCCTTATTGGGAGATATTGAACCGGCGCTGAACTACAGGGATTAGTTGAAAATTATTCACGGTACTAAATAAGCAGCTTCATAAAGACTCAAAGGCACAAAACCTTTGAGTCTTTATTTTTTAATATCCTGGATAAAAATATAAGTATTACCGGGCGCAACTTCATCGCCGCCAAAATAAGGATACTGCCAATAGCCTGCAACTGCGGGTCCCTCAAGCGCCCTGTTTAGGGAAACTTTTTTGTTATCCACTTCAAAAACATATTGCTTATCTGATATAACAATTTTACACTTAATTACTGCCCCGATGTTTACGGTTGTAATTTCTTTAAAACCTCTAACCCCATTTCCATAAATGTAGGCGTACAAACGCAAGGCATTTTTATTCCAGCACCAGCCTATCCTGGCACTGTTTACATGATTGTCAATGCCTTCAGTAAAACCATATAATTTATTAATGTCACCCTGATTAACGGGATCCAGCGTTGTGTAAATTGCAGTACTATCAAAAATCACTTTAAAGTTCATCTCATTACTTGAAAAAGATTTAACAGCGGTTTTGTCACTATAATGCTGTCCTTTAAAAATGGTATATTTCGTGTAAACGGGCGTTGTATCAATAATTGCCGGCGCATCAGGCGCAAGTGCCGGCATTTCAATAAGATCCTTTTGACATCCAACGAGCAGGAGTATTACAAAAACAGAGGTTAAGGTTTTCATAGTTAGGGTTTTAACGGTAAGGTTTTGCAAAAAATTATATATAAAACCAGCGATTCGGATCACATGGCATTGGTATAATTGCAGCACTATAATAAAGTACTACTGCTTAGTATTTTTACTGTAAAATTAATAATTAAAAAAAGGACAGCATATAGAAAACGGGCTGTAAGGGGGGTAAACAATTTACTACCTAAATACTTTCGGGGAGTTTACCGGGTAGCAAGTCATATTCGGTTAATCTGACACAAAGGAGTTATTATAAAAAAAGAAAAGCTCCCGTATGGAAGCTTTTCTTTTTTTTAGATTACAAGCACTGAGAGCCTGAACCGTACATTAGGCTTGAAATTGCTTGTTTCAAGGGATTCTAAACCCGGGAGCATCCAATAAAGCCGTCATTGATTTCTGCATAAATTGATTGGTTGCATTTACTTACTACTTGAAAGCTTAGACAGCTTTTTGAATGTTTTAAATCAATCCTGCAATACAACAATTGACTGTAAGAGATTTCGTAAGCGTAAATTAATTTTGTCGCTGTTTGCCATTGGTATCAACAGGCGATCTCTTTATAGTTTTTGTTGTTTGCTGCCTAAAATTGCAAGTATAATTTTTACTAAACAATGATTAGAATCATGTTTTTTTGTACCATATTTTTAGTAAATAAGAAAGAA
>JBBQQP010000304.1:0-4474 GCA_038215675.1 Chitinophagales bacterium
TGCTAAGCAATCCATGGCGTTATTGAAGTTTAATTTAAATTACTTGAAGATTATTATAATCTCAAAAGACCACTCTAGATGCTCGCCTTGTTGCATGTTTATTTATACCATCCCAATTACGGCCAACCACACTGTATCTAAATTTTATTCTAGCAACAACTATCCCTTTAAATTTTTCTTTATCTTTTTACGCCAAATTCGTCTTCTATCAACTGCATGATATCTTCTAAATATTTTGTTTATATAACGTGTGTATTTGATAAAGGAGAAGTGACATTCCAACGGACGTTATTGGTGTTTGTTTTGTTAAATCTCTTTTTATTTCATACCAACAAAAAAGAAGATACACAACAACGGCATACGGGATAGACGATTTTTTAACTACATGACAACAACGGAAAAGAGTTGCCAATCATTATACAAGTTGTAATAGTAAACGCAAACTACTCTTATAATTTACGCTTCGGTATTTGGAGACACAACAGCGACTTGCCGGCATGGGTGTATGTTGAAAGCGCCCCGGCAAAAAACAAAATGTAGCTCTGATTTGGAACATAAGAAGGCACAAGCAAAAGCTTGTGCCGACTGATAGCTTATACACGCCTAAAGGGTTTAGGGTTTTAACCTCAATTTTTTATCATTTTGCCTTCTTCTTTAACTACGGCAGAAAATACCTTACTGTTATTTTTCCAGATTCACTTTTACCTTTTTTGTCTCTACTTTTACGCCATTTTTATCAATGGAAATAGTGGTGGCTGGGGGATCTTTTACTATAATAACTGGCGCAGGCGCAGGGGCGGGTGCAGGAACAACGATCACTTCTTTCTTGGTTTCTTTTGTTTGATCAGTACAAGACATTGCAGTTATAACCGCAACGAGGGAAAGTAAACCGATAATCTTTTTCATACATTTATTTTAAGTGATGACTGCTGCATTTTGTTACAGTACATTTTTATTAGCACCATGAAGCAGTGTAAAGTGTCAAATATTATACCCTTACTACAATAAGCCCTATATAACTCTCTGGCTGCCTTTCTGCCAGCAGTGTACCGGGATAGGATATTTTTTTTAAGTCCTTATTAGCAAACCGCAAAAACCAGTAATAGCTTTGCTCTTTCACCAGACCGGATTGCAAATTCTTATGCAAGTTGTATTAATAAAACAAGCTGCTTTTATAGTTGAGGCTTCGTTTATTTAAACGCAGCAACGGAGACATCTTTTATATTCCCCCCTGCACATAAGCTAACACACTTAACTCATGCGGCATGTCTTCACTATATTAGTTGAAGCATTACTGCGCCATTCAGGGAACGATCTTGTTCTATTGAACAAGGAATTTTTCAGTTTGTTGCCCATTACTCAATAAGTACACACCTGTGCTAAAATCCTCCATGTAAATAGTATGTGTACCTGCGTTGTAATTTTTCTGAAGCATGAGTTTACCATCTCCGGAAAAAATCATCAAGTTCTGATTGCTAACAAGGTTTATCTGTAAACGCCTGCTGCCAAATGCAGGTTGCTGCATGGAAAATACAGATTGGTCCGTGCGGTATTTCAATAATTTTACATCGCTGAAGCTTTTAATGCCACCCAAATCATTTTGCTGAAGACGGTAATAATTATACCCATTTAAAACATTCTTGTGTACAAAGTTGTAGGTTTTTTCAGTACTGCTGTTACCTGCGCCCTGCACGGTTTCCACATTTTGCCAGTTAATGCCGTCTGCACTGTGTTGAATAATAAAATTTAAATTATTTTGTTCCTGGGCTGTAGTCCATGTAATTAAAGCTCCTGACAAACCCTTCGTTGCGGTAAACGATTTTAAACTTACAGGAAGCACCCCACATGAAACAGACGCTACGCACAAGTACCCATCATCAAAATTACCTTCCCTACCGAGTGTGATCCTGTATTTATAGTTACCAATCCCAAGTGTAGCAGAGCTGCCGGAGACCTGGTACCAGATGTCTTTGGGAGTGCTTGCTGTAAAAGCCTTTGTACTAGAACTGGCTACAACCACATTGGATGAATTTAGGATGTCAATACTACCAGTCCAGTTAGCGTATGTTGCGTTGGGCCTGTTTGCGAAATAGCCCGAGAAGTTAACGGTGGTAGGACAAGTGATGCTAAAATCTCTTACAAGAAAATCATTTGTTCCACTAACAGACGCATACTGACTGCCCTTAACAGCTACATCAGGCCCCAAACTATAACTTGTACCATTCACTTTTGTAAGAAGTATGTTGCTGCCATTTTGGGTGTATAATCCGTTAGAGGAAGTACCAACGGAAGTAGCCGTATTATTTGAAGATTGTACCGGCGATTCAAAACTTGCTTCCGGAATTCTGTTTGTGCATACGGCTGTTGCTGCCTGCACACAAAGAAAAGCATCATCAAAATGCCCGAAATCTCCCACAAATGCTCTGTACTTATACGTCCCAGCCGCTAATACACCAGACTCTCCAGCCATCATGTACCAGGTTTCCATATTAACGGATATGGTCATCAGTTTTGAGTTGGAAGAGGCTACAATGGCATTGGAATTATTTAAGATATCTACCCTTGCAGTCCAGTCTGCAAAACCAGGATTGGTTTCCCGGGTAGAAAATTTTCCGTTGAAATAACAAATGCTAGGCACTGAAATAGTAAATGTTTGAATCGGATAATCGCTGGCGCCGGCAATGTCAAGATACTGTGTACCCTGGGCTGCATTGTCTGCACCCGATCCATAACTTGTACCATTTACCCTGATAATATTTAAACCAGCGCCACCTTGTGAACTCCATCCGCTCCAGGAAGATCCAACAAGGTTGTTGCCGTTAATATTATTAACAACCGGAGATTCGAAACTTGGATTGGTAAGACTGTTTGTTAAACACTGTGCGTTGACAGACGTAACTGTAAAAAAAAGGGAAAAAGAAAATAGAATAACTTTAATGCAGAGCGCTTTTGGAGTTTTTTGGATTTGCATGAACATAGTTTAAATGGTAAAAAGATTCGGTACAAAATTATCATTATAGCCATTGTATTATGTAGCAAACCTATAGTGTCTGTTGAGATACTTATCTAGAAGACTATAATTGTAAAACGACAAAGTTTAAGGCTGCAACTACTGTAAAATTGATAGTAAATTCCAATAGAAAAAGTAGATATTCATTTTACCGGCTGCAATCCCAACCAGTGAAAAAAAATAAAGGGTAATAACATACTATTATGCTATTACCCTTTAAACTCCTGATGCAATTATTTTGCAAGCTTACCAATCGCTTTTCCACCTGCAGACAATGCTGCACCTAAAGCCTTAATTTTTGTTGCTTCGGCACCTTCTGCGCTTTCTGAGGCTTTAGTGGTGTCTGTTCCCAGCTTTGACAGCAGTGAAGCAATTTTCTTCCCATCTTTATCAGATAAGGCTGTTTTTAAATCCTCAAGATCGGCTGCAATACCGTGAAGTTCCTCGTACTCTCCCAACGTTTTAATCCATTTGCTGATGGCTGCAGATACGCCGGTTGTTGACGTTTCTTTTACATGTTTGTCTACCAGTTCAGCCGTGTCTGTCAAATGCTTTGTTTCAGTTGTTGTTGTTGTTGCCATTTTTTTATTTTTTTTAAATGATGAATGAAATTTTAATTCCCAAAACAATGCCATGCGTATTGTTGGCTTTAAACAGCGTGATCCTGATTACACATCATTTTTAGTTTAAACAATTTCGGCAAAATGAAAGTAAAGGCGACACACAAGTTGTTGCTGTTTGTTTGACGATGCTATCCTCGATTTTTAATGACACAATTTGGGAATTGGTTGAGGATATCTTTCTACACTTAGTATCCCACTATTTGGTGATCTTAAAAAAATCATCCGTTTTAATTTAGACAGCTTAATAAAGGATGGTGGCTTGCGAATTATACTTCCTTCTTGCGCACAGACCAGGAAAATTTTGAAATACACCCACAGCAGGTTTTAGCGAGATTTATGATTACAGCAAACTACCTTTGCTTTTATTTGGTTCAGCACAAGCATTGCTCACTACATCACAATCATTCATGCTACTGATTAAAAATATATCATCGTTTTTACAATGCTAAAACATCAGGGCCTAAGACGGACGCATATACATAATGTAAGGCTGGCTATTTTGTTAAGCCTTGCAGCAGGAATGGTGAACGCAGAAGGGCTACTCGGATTTTCGGTTTTAACTACCAATGTAACCGGCCATGCGGCCATATTTGCCGAGAATATTTCCATCAAAGACTGGACGACCTCCTGGGTGATTGCATTGTGGATGTTACTCTTTTTAGCAGGTGCATTTACTTCCAGTTTTATAATTGATATTATTGGCAAAAATCAGCGGTATTCAAACCTGCTACCGCTTTCCCTTGAATTTTTGATCCTAATTACCATTGCAATGATTGGAAATTATTTTAAAAACAATACGGCAGCAAGGCAACTATTCGCCGGCAGCTTATTATTTGCGATG
>JBBQQP010000305.1:0-4474 GCA_038215675.1 Chitinophagales bacterium
CTTGTTTTTGCGCCCCGGTCTTGAAACGCTGGAAGCTGGCGGCGGGCTGCACCAGTTTATGGGCTGGGACAGACCCATCTTAACCGATAGCGGCGGATACCAGGTTTTTTCGCTTGCCAACAATCGCAAAATAAATGAAGAAGGGGTTATCTTTCAATCGCATATTGATGGCAGCAAGCATTTGTTTACACCCGAAAAAGTAATGGATATCCAGCGCATCATCGGTGGCGATATTATCATGGCTTTTGATGAATGTCCACCTTATCCAAGCGATTACAACTACGCAAAAAAAAGCATGGAGCTAACACACCGCTGGCTCGACCGGTGCTTTACCCGTTTTAATGAAACGCCAGACAAATACGGATACACGCAAAACCTGTTTCCCATTGTTCAGGGTAGTACTTACAAAGACCTGCGAACTGAATCTGCGCAATTTGTTTCAAGTAAAAATGCAATGGGAAATGCCATTGGAGGATTGAGTGTTGGAGAGCCGATGGAAATGATGTACGAATTTACAGCCCATTGCTGCGATATACTACCAGTTCAAAAACCACGTTATCTAATGGGCGTTGGTACGCCCTGGAATATTTTGGAGTGTATTGCTTTGGGAATTGATATGTTTGACTGTGTAATGCCCACCAGAAATGGGCGCAATGCAATGCTGTTTACCAGTAACGGCATTATTAATATTGATAATAAAAAATGGGAGAGAGATTTTTCTGTAATCGATGCCGGGATTGATTGTGAAGTAAGTAGTTACTATAGCAAGGCCTATTTACGACACCTGATGAAGAGCAAAGAATTCCTTGGTCTTACCATTGCCAGCGTGCATAACCTGGCATTTTACCTTTGGTTGGTTAAGCAGGCAAGGGAGCATATACTGGCCGGTGATTTTGAAAGCTGGAAGGCTGAGATGGTGGTGCGTTTACAACAGCGACTGTAAAATCTTTTTGGAAGTTGTAAACAGAAAAAACTTTTTTGTAAAGTATTCAGTTGGTTACCAGTGTAGCGAAAGCCGTGAATAGGAATATAGGTTGTGGCCTAAAAATTGATAATGTCTGTCTCGTCTGTATATCTAATTTGAATTTAAATTAAACCGCTATGAAGAAGCTTTATTATTGTTGTTCCATCATTTTTTTTCTGCCGCTATTTAGTTTTGCCCAGCAAACCCAGCCCTTGAACCTGCCAAAAGATGCGCCTGTGGATGTTACCATTGCGGATGCAAAATCGGGGCAAATGCTCAATCATGAAGTTGTTATTTTTAGAAGTAAATTAAATGGACGGGAGTACCAGGGGCTTAGTGATTCTTTAGGTAAATTTTCGCTTCGCCTGCCTGCGGGCGATCGGTTTGAAATATTTATTTTAGGGTTCAATGATTCTACCAGTTATAATGTGTTAGATATACCCGCTCTGAAGGGTAACCAGTTTTACAAGAACGGTTTTAAAGTTGACATACAGTTTGAAGCACCCAAATCATTTGTTTTGGACAACTGCACGTTTGAATCGGGAAAGGCAACATTAAAGCCCGAGGCCTATGCCGTATTGGACGATTTGGTAGAGTACCTGAAACGGAAGGACGATGAGCGAATTGAAGTAGGTGGACATACAGATAATGTGGGGAAGGCAGAAGCCAATATGATTTTGTCTACCAACCGGGCCAATACAGTAAGAGAGTACTTACTATCAAGGGGGATTGCTATGGAAAGAGTTAGTGCAAAAGGTTATGGTCTTACGGTGCCCATTGCAGAAAATGATGACGAGGAAGGAAGACAAATGAACAGAAGGACTGAAGTAAAAATATTGGAATAGTTTCCTTTCTTACAAAGTTTGGAAAAGGTATTGATTGAAATAGATAATCTTTAATAAATAGTAAAAAAGCAAATTACCATTTATGTTTTCTTAACAGCCTTTTGGGTACCAATGGCTTAACGCAATTTTTCAGGCTCCTTGTTTTAGGTTAGATTTGTGCCTAACTATTTAAATGAAGAAAATAGACAGCTACATACTAAGTAAATTCCTGACTACTTTTTTCTTTTGCCTCCTCTTGTTTTCTGCCATTGTAGTGGTGATAGATATCAGTGAGAAAACGAATGATTTTGTAAGGTCAGGATTACCCGTGAGTAAAATTATTACCGATTATTATTTTGGCCTTGTTCCCCGAATTGATGCAATGCTGTTTCCGTTGTTTACATTTATTGCTGTAATATTTTTTACATCTAAAATGGCGGAGCGGTCAGAAGTGATTGCGATACTAAGTAGTGGAGTAAGTTTCAGGCGGTTTCTTTTTCCCTACTGGGTTGGAAGCGTTTTTTTAGGATCAATCCTTTGGGTTGTTTATCAGTTTGTATTGCCCCGGGCAAACGCTATCTGGGGAAGCTTCGAAGCAAAATACATCGATCAGTATTCTCCGTCCGATCCAAGATCATTTCCTCAAAATTATTATTTCCGGTTAGATTCCAACGAATATGCAGGCATCAAATATTATGATACATCCAGTAAGACCGGAGGTAATTTTTTTATTCAGAAAATTATTCAAAATAAACTGAAGTATAACCTGCGGGCAGAAAATATTGCATGGGATACAGCCTCTAAAAAATGGAAAATGAATAGCGTGATGGAACGTTTCTTTACAGGAGATAAAGAAACTGTAAAACACCATGCAACGCTTTTGATGAACTATAACTTTAAGCCGGTAGATTTAAGAAAAGATGAATATTTAAAAGACAGGCTTCCCACACCAGAATTAAAACAATTGATCCGGAAAGAAGAAATGAGGGGGTCCGAAGGGATCAATGCTTTACTGGTAGAAAGGTATAACCGGGATGCCATTCCTGTTTCAGTAATAATTTTATCAATGATTGGAGCTACACTCGCTTCCCGTAAAGTGAGGGGAGGAAGCGGCGCACAATTAGCCATTGGTGTTGTGCTAAGTGTTCTCTACATTTTGTTTGGCCGGTTCTCGCTGGTTTTTGCCACCAAGGGAAACTTCACACCATTTCTTGCTGCGTGGATGCCCAATGTGATTTTTGGAATATTGGCCTTCTATCTTTACAGAAGAGCCGCAAGGTGATGAATGAGTGATGAGGGATGAGGGATGAGTGGGAATTGGTCGGTACCGAAGGTCAGACCGATTGCAAAAAGTGCAATTGAAAAGTTTTTTTAAATATTCAATCATCTTGCAATAAAAACAATTAAAAATCAACGATCAATCATTAACAATTTAACATTCAACCATCAACTAGTTTACCCCTTCACAATCTTATTGTAACTCGTAGCAATCCCCTTAATCAGCGAAGAACTAAATCCCTGGTGTTCCATTTCATTCAATCCCACAATCGTGCAGCCTTTTGGAGTGGTTACTTTATCAATTTCCTGTTCTGGATGTGTGCCATTTTGCAACAGTAATTCTGCGGCACCTTTCACCGTTTGTGCCGCAATTAAATTGGCAGTGGCAGAATCAAAACCTATTTCTATACCCCCCTGTATATTGGCTCGGATGTACCGCATTGCATAGGCAGTTCCGCAGGCACCCAACACCGTAGCTGCATCCATCAGTTTTTCATCTATCAAGGTTACTTTCCCAAGGTTGGTAAATAATTCTTTTACAAAGTTTACCTGAGCTACAGTTGCATTGGAATAGCTTATGCAGGTCATACTTTCCTGTATGGCAATGGCAGTATTGGGCATCGCCCTGAAAACCGGTATTTTCTTTTTAATAGTATTTTCAATTTCTGACATTAATACACCTGTAACTACAGAAACCAACAAGTGTTTGGGTGATATTGCTTTTTTCAATCCATTCAATACATCACTTACCTGGAAAGGTTTCACTGCTAGTATTACCAGCTCACAGTTACGAACAGCCGCCGCATTGTCAGCGGTTACCTGTACGCCTTTGTCCGCAAGATGTTTGATGGTGGCAATGTTTCTTTTGGTTAAGGTAATGTCACCCACCTTGCAAAATTTACTTTTAATTAACCCTTCTGCAATGGCTGTTCCTAAGTTTCCGCCGCCAATGATTGCTATTTTTTTATTCATGATTGGATATGTTGAAAGTTGATGTTTACATTAGGGTCGTGAATTATTTGACCATCAATTATCAACCATATTATTAGAGTGCTATCATTGCTTGTTCTGATTCGTGCCCGGCTAACAGATTACCGATTGCGGTATCATATAAATTTTTCCAATCAGCAATGGCATCCCAGTTTTCTGTATCAATATTGATTGAACCTTCTGTTACGGTACCCAAAAATTCAAATGGAAAACCCGTCGCAGATAAGTTTGCTTCAAAAACTACAGCCTTGGTTGCATCCACCGATACAAGCACCCGGCTTTGCGCCTCGCCAAATAAAAATGCATCCTTGCGAATGGTTTTGCTGGTCGAAATATTATATCCCAGATTTCTGTTAAACCCACTTTCGGTAAGCGTTACAAATAAACCGCCTTCACTGATATCATGTGCTGATTCAAT
>JBBQQP010000306.1:0-4458 GCA_038215675.1 Chitinophagales bacterium
AAAATACCCCCGGCAATTATAAAGCGCCTTAAAAACTATTAAACAAGTAAAAGAAATAACATGTTCTATAGACCGGTTGCATATCGAAATTGCCTTCAAAAAAGGCATCTGATATTGCCCAAGTAAATGGCAATTTTAAAATATCAGACGCCAGTATCTATCAACCGGTAAAGATTCTACACTTTCAAAGATTGATCTTTGGATAGATCCGCTTTACCTTACTACCGGCGATGAAAAAATCGATGCGCATTGAAAAGGTCCTGATTTTTTCGAAATTCAAAAACACAAAGAAATTTCATTTACTTCAAGCAACACTGAGCAGGCAGATGCTCGTAGAAACCATGCATTGTGGTGAGAAATAACCATGGTAGGAAGAAAGACAATTAATTTATTTTTAAGAGGCATGCTTAATTAATGTTTAGCACTTTTGCCATGCTCTTCACCATTTGATCTCAGCTAACAACCTCGTCTCTACTGCGATTGTAGCCAATTATATCTTGTCTCTTGTTGTCTTTGGAATTCTTAATCCTTAACACCGTAAACATACGCACGGCGGTAAATTTCAGTAAAAACTGCCATTTGTTTTCTACTCCATTAACCCCTGCCAGAAACGAATCAAAACATTGTAGGTTATAAATATAGTCGTTGCATCGTCGTTTAAGTTTAATATGTGAATGATGCAACTCTTTTTGCTAATTGTATAACAAAAAATAACCGGAAGAGATTGACCTTTGCAGGATTAAAATCAAATAAAAAAACCAGATGAAAAAATTACTACTGATCGGTACCTGCCTCGTAATCACATTTATTACCCAAGCACAAACGCAAGACAAAAAATGGAATATCGGATTACATGGCGGCGCCACACAATCCAACGCTGATTTTAAAAATGATTTCTATAAAGGGAATATGCCTTTTTATGGTTTTGGTGGATTATCTGTTTCAAGATACTTGGGTGGTCATGTTGATTTAAGTCTTTTAGCAACAAAAGGAACAGTTGGTTATTCATCGGCTTTTGGCAGATACAGTAAAGATTTTAGTACTGCTACTTTAAATGCAAGATTTCATATACTCGGCCCAAATACACCGGTACGACCTTACGTTTTTGTAGGTGGTGGCGTAATGCTTTTTGATAAAAACCTGGATATTAAAAAATCAACGATAGATTATGTCGCACCTTCTTATGGTGCTGGTATCAACTTTAAAATAGGCCCATCAGTAATGTTGAATGTGCAGGAAACATTTCTTTATTCTACGGAAGATAAAAGAGACGGTGTGGTTAAAGGCGGCAATGATAGTTACCTGATGCACACCGTAGGCCTTACATTTAATTTTGGTAAAAAGAAAGATGCGGACATGGACGGTATTGCAGACCGAAATGACAAATGCCCCAATACACCGGCTGGTATAGCCGTTGATAAAAATGGTTGTCCGTTGGATAAGGACAGCGATGGTATTGCAGATTACCTGGATAAATGTCCGGATATAGCAGGAGTTACCACTTTAAATGGTTGTCCTGATAAAGATGGCGATGGTATCACAGATTCGGAAGACAGATGTCCCGATGCAGCAGGTTCAGCTGAAATGAAGGGTTGTCCTGATTCGGATAAAGATGGTGTAGCTGATTTGGACGACAAATGCGCCGATACAAAAACAGGATACAAAGTTGATGCGTCAGGTTGCCCGATGGACAATGATAAAGACGGAATTTTTAATGAAGATGATCGTTGCCCTGATGCTTCCGGTGTGGCAAGTTTAAAAGGTTGTCCTGATACAGATGGGGATGGGGTGGCTGATATAGATGACAAATGCCCTGCAATAAAAGGTACGATTGCCAATAAAGGTTGTCCTGAAATGACCATTGAAGAAGAAAAGAAAATCACAGAAATTGGCAGTAAAATTTTCTTCGAAACCAATAGCGATAAATTGAAAGTAGCTTCATTGGTTCAATTGGATGAACTAACAGCAATACTTAAAAAATACGAGAATGCAAATTTATCAATTGGCGGATATACTGATAGCAAAGGTTCTGATGCTTTCAATATTGAGCTGTCGCAACGCCGGGTGGAATCTGTAAAAACTTATCTGATGGGCAAGGGTGTGATGGAATCCCGTTTATCTGCTACAGGTTATGGCGAAACAAATCCCATTGCCGATAACAATACGAATTTAGGCAGAGCAAAAAACAGGAGAGTAGAATTAAAAACTTCCTACTAAATTGTTTCAAAAAAGTTTTGGTTTTAGGTTTAGGTAGATTAAAAAGGAGCTGTTGATTACAACAGCTCCTTTTTTTATGCCTAAGCTTTTTTGGTGAAATAAATGGAATCTTTGGTAGCGAAGTTTGAACAGTTTTTTTTTGCACCAGATTATTGCATTAAATACAATTGACGCTCTGTTTAAAATTATTTCCGATTTTAAGTGTTGGAAATAAATTGACAGGTTAATAACCCTAATGCTACTTGTCAGCGTGAGATTTCGACATTGGACATTCCCCGTAAATTTTAATACTATCAATCTATATATGACTGCAGATGTCATAGCCCCCGCTAACTAATGTCGTATTAATCGAGGTATCTGACTTCTTTTTGATCTCATATAAATAATAGTGCGGTTCAAATATGCACTCAAAATCAGATTAGATTAAATCCATACATGTGAATAATGTAACTTTTTTAAATAATTGTGTAACTAACTGTTGATTTATGGTGTGAACCTTTACCATTCACTGATAAAAAACCAAGCGCTTTGAAATTATTTATAAAATATATGGTGAGCAATCGCTGTAAATTAACAGTGAAGGAGGAGTTAAAAAAGTTAGGGCTTCATTATATTTTGGTTGAGTTGGGGGAAATTGAAATCATGGAAGATTTATCGATGTTGGAGCGGGAGACACTAAAATTAAACTTGTTGAATTCCGGACTTGAACTGATGGAGGATAAAAAAGCCATCCTGATAGAACGAATTAAAAATACAATTATTGAAATGATTCATCATTCAGATGAAATGATTAAAATAAACTTTTCTGATTATTTGAGCGAAAAATTAATACACAATTATACCTACCTGGCCAATCTTTTTTCTGAAGTGCAGGGTACCACCATTGAACAATTTATTATTTCTCATAAAGTAGAGCGGATAAAAGAACTGATCATTTATGGTGATTTAAACATCACTGAAATTGCCTGGAAAATGAATTATAGCAGTGTCGCTCACTTATCCAACCAGTTTAAAAAAATTACCGGTCTTACACCTTCGCATTTTAAGCAGTTAAAGAATAAAAGAAGAAGCCCGATTGAAGATATTAACTAAATATCGCCTGCCACAAAGACTAGCTCGTTCTTGTTGTTGTGATGATAAATATTACCAATTAAATACCAATTAACCTTTTATTCTATGAAATTCATTTCTGAAAAAAAAATATCTCTCTTTTATTTCTTGTCAGTATTCATACTCATTTCGTTTTTGGTAGTATTATATCTCAACAATCAAAAAGTAAAATCAACTGGTTATTTAGTAGAACATACACGGGAAGTAATGAACCTGAGTAACAGTGTAATGCTGGATATTTTAAACATTGAAACCGGTGCCCGTGGATATTTATTAACCAGCAATAGTAGCTTCCTGGAGCCTTACAATAAATCTATCACTACGTTGGATAGCAATATAGCAACACTTGCATTGCTTACCAAAGACAATCCGATTCAACAACAACGCATCATCGTTTTAAAAAATTCAGCATCCGAAAGGTTGTCATTAACCAAACAGATTATTAAAGAAGTTCAAAACAAAGCATTAACGCCGGATTCAATCATTAATATCCTTAAAAAAGCAAAAATACAAACAGATGAAATTAGAAGTGTACTTAACGATGTTAACCAGGATGAATTCAACTTATTAAAGCAAAGAAAAAAAGAAAATCAAAAAGATAGTACCAATACTCAATGGGGGCTTGCATTATTGTTGTTCTTTATTATTGTCATTTTTATTCTTATCTTCTTAATAATCAAAAATCAGATAAAGGGCAACAAAGAACTGGCGGCATCTACCAGTGCACAAAAATTATTGTCAAAATATTCATTGAGCCTGATAGAAGCCAGTCTTGATCCGTTGGTAACTATCAGCGTTGATGGAAAAATAATGGATGTAAATGAAGCCTCAGTGAAAGTAACCGGAGAAACAAGAGATAAATTGATTGGTACGGACTTCTCTGACTATTTTACCGAGCCGGAAAAAGCACGTGAGGGATATAAGCAGGTTTTTGAAAAAGGATTTGTTTCTGATTATCCGCTTATTATCCGCCACAAAAATGGAAATTTAACCGATGTATTATACAACGCATCCGTTTATAAAGATGATAAAGGAAATGTATTGGGAGTGTTTGCGGCAGCAAGAGATGTAACCGCCCAAACTTTGTTATCCAAATATTCGTTGAGCCTGATTGAAGCCAGTCTTGATCCG
>JBBQQP010000307.1:0-4448 GCA_038215675.1 Chitinophagales bacterium
CTGGATAATTTTTCGAACCTCATCCCCATCTGTAATTACCGCCGTTAAATTTTCCTGCATTGCTTCAATTATAAAATCCATTTTACTGGAAGTTGAAATTCTTGCAGATGTATGAAATTCGGTAGCGCCGGTTTTTTCAGCAAGCTCAAGAATGTTTTCAGAGCGTACACCACTGCCGGGCATAATGATGATCCTGCTATCAGCCTGTTCAATCAATTGAGCAATCAATTCAGTTGCTTCCATGGCTGTAGGCTTTTGACCCGAAGTGAGGATTCGTTCACATCCGATGGATATAATATCTTCCAATGCTTTAAAAGGATCATTGGTCCGGTCAAATGCCCGGTGAAATGTAACGCCCATAGGGTAAGCGAGATCTACCAGTTGTTTGCACCTGGCTATGTCCACCGATCCATCTGCTTGCAGCATACCAATTACAACACCATCGCAGTTCAGATTTTTACAGAGTTGCACATCCAATTTCATAATGTCAAACTCGGCATCATTGTACAAAAAATCGCCACCCCGCGGACGAATAATAGGAAACAATTGTATGGTTAAAAGTTCCCTTGCAGCTTTTATGAAACCGTAGGAAGCCGTAGTGCCACCATCGTATGGATTATCGCACAATTCAATGCGGTGTGCACCAGCCGCCTGCGCAATAGCGCAACTTTCAATATTAAAACCAATTACTTCAAGCATTGATGAATTGTTGAATTGTTCGATGGCTTAATTGTTGGATGGTTCAATTGTTGGTCTGTTATTTTGTCGGATTGTTGAAATGTTGCTTTGTTTGATGCTTGGATCGTTGATCTCATAGAACGGATGAACTTATAATGATATTTTTTTTGTTCTGAATAATCAATAATGAATGAATAAATAAGAAATTCAAAAATCTGGATCACCCAACAATAAAACACTAAATTGTTAAACCACCCAACAATTTAACAATGTAGTCATCCGGCAATTCAACCACCCATCCAGCAACCTTAATTCAACAAAAACTTCGAAGGATGTATCTTATTTTCACTGTTTGTCTTTACAGAAAATACAAATCCTTTTTGTATAGCGTATGCGCCGTATTGGCCTTTTTTATTCATAGCCAAAAAGCCTACCTGTAAAGTTTTTGCTTTTTCGGGGTTTCTTTTTACGATACGTTCCACCGCTTTTTTACAAGCCATTTCCGGGCTATTGCCCTGCCGCATAAACTCTACCACCAGGTGGGTGCCACAAATCCTGATTACTTCTTCGCCTACGCCACTGCTAGTTGCAGCACCTACTTCATTGTCTACATATAATCCGGCACCAATCACCGCAGAATCGCCCACACGACCATGTATTTTAAATGCCATACCACTGGTGGTTACACCTCCCGCAAGGTTACCTTTTGTATCCATTGCCAGCAAGCCCATTGTATCATGATTGGGGGAGCCATCCGGGAAAAAGCTAGGCGCAAAAGGGCCGCCGTCTTTTCTGTTTTCTATATTCATGATGGGTTTGTATTCTGAACTTTTCAGCCATTCCTTGTAGGCTTTTTCAGCACTCTCAGAAAGTTTATTGCTTTCTTTTAGAAAACCGTGTTCCAACGCAAACTGTTGAGCGCCGTTACCTACCAAAAGTACATGTGGTGTAGTTTCCATTACTTTCCTGGCAACAGATATCGGATGTTTAATTTGTTCCAAACCTGCTACCGCCCCGCAGTTAGCATGTTCATCCATGATGCAGGCATCCAATGTTACAATTCCATCTCTGTCCGGGTAGCCCCCCAATCCTACGCAACAATCGATGGTATCTTCTATCTGCCTTGCGCCAGCTTCAATTGCATCAATTGATTTGCCATTGGCAACTAAAACTTTCCATGCTTCCGCATTTACCTTCATACCGGAATCCCAGGTCGATATTACAATTGGGCCAACGGGTAAATTAAAACCATTTGCCAGGCTTTTTTCCGAAGCAATCAAAGGAGCGGAGAGTGCGGAAAGTTGTAAAAATTTTCTTCTGTCAATTTTGCCAGCCATATTTGTTGGGATATTTTATCGGTAGATTATTGATGATGATTAATGGTTAATTTTTTCAGCATTTCTGTACTAACGGTATCTGCATACATGCCGTAAGCACTGGTTAAACTTCCTTTGATGCTGCCGTCTTTGGATTCAATGGCATATACAATATCTTCATCTGCAGGATTGGAATCACCTTCAAAACGATACACTTCAGTAATCTCAAATTCAGTTGGGTTAAGACACAACCCGTTTTCATTGCAGATTATTTTATCAAAGGCTATATTAAAGTCGAGCGAATAGCCTTTTGCCTTTAAACCACTCAATGCTGCTACAACTGTGTCGTAAGTATCCATAATTAAATTTTAAATAAAGTTAGGGATAAAGTGGAATGCTGTATTTCTCAATTTCTATATTTTTTAAAATATTAGTCCTGATCATTTTTACCGGGATAAGCTTGATTTTTGAGGCATGCCGGTTAAATAAAGTACCACCACCAAGGTAATGCACGCAGTAATTAAGAAGGTAGCCATTGCGCCAAAATTATACCAAAGCAATCCTGCCAGGCTGCTTGCTACTAAAGCCGCTATGCTTTGCAAACCTGCATAGGTGCCAATTGCTGAAGCTGTTTCCTTTTTATCCACCAAATTGCTGATCCATGCTTTTGAAATACTTTCCGTAGCAGCAACATAAAAAGCGTACAAGGCAAACAGTACAAAGTAGAAATAGAAATTTTGGTTGAATGCAAAGCCAACATAAACTACCGCAAACAAACCAAGGCCGAGCAGCAAAATTCTTTTTAATCCAATTTTATCTCCAAGAATCCCCAGCGGGTAAGCCGCAATCGCATACACCAGGTTATAAAAAATATACACACCAATCACAGCTGTATCGTTCAACCCACTTTCTTTCATTTTTAAGAGTAAAAAAATATCCGAACTATTAAATAATGCAAACGCCAATAATCCAGCTACTAATTTCTTATAAACAACAGGACTCGTTTTCCAGTAAGCAGCAATGGATGAAAACGGATTGATTTGTCTTGCAGCCACCGAAAGGGTAATACCAGTAATGTCGGGCCTCTTTTTTTCATTGATAAGCAGGGTTGATATGATGGAAAGTGCACCGGGAATAAAGGCAATTAAAAAGAGCGTTGTATAATCAGATGGACTAAAGTACAAATAAATCAGGGCTATACCAGGACCGATTACGGCGCCAAGTGTATCCAGGCTTCTGTGAAATCCAAACACCCTGCCTTTAGTTTTTTCAGTGGCTTCATCGCTCAGCATGGCATCCCTTGCACCTGTCCGGATGCCTTTGCCAACCCGATCGATGGTACGGGATAAAAATATCCAGAAAGGGAAAATAAATACAGCCATCATTGGTTTACTAATGGCGCTTAAGGCATAGCCAAATTGTACAAAGGGCAATCGTTTACCTGTTTTATCGCTGAGCTTGCCAAAATAACTTTTACTTAATCCGGCTACCGACTCTGCCACGCCTTCTAAAATACCAATAAAGATCACCGAAAATCCAATTTGTTTTAAGAAAACAGGCATCACTGGATACAACATTTCACTGGCCGTATCGGTGAAAAGACTCACCAGTGATAATATCCAGATCGTTCGGGTTATGATCCTATGTGGAGAATTTGTGCGTGTTTGCAATACCGTTGGTTTTATCGAATGTAGCAATAAGTTGGTACATTGCATTGGATTACAGTTTGCTATAATTCAGCCGATTACGTATCGGACGGTTTTGGGTGGTTGAGTCCAGGTAAAAAATGCTGCATTGTAATAGTTAAAAAATGGCTCCAACCTCGAAGGCACTCAGAAAATCAAAATGCTCATAGATGCAATCAATCAAATAAGCTGATGATAAATGGCTTGAGCAAATCTGGGGTGCGCCGTAATACAGACTGGTATGACCGGCAAAGCCATAGTGTTGGTAAAAATAAATGTATTCCAGATTTTTTGTACAACCTTAAAGTGCGGTTATTAAGACAAATGAATAAAATAAATTATGAGTAAAGAAAGAAAAGCGAGCGATAAAAAATCGTTACAAACGGAAAGTGTAACAGGTAAATTAGATATAGCCCGCAGTGGAATGGGATTTGTAATTGTGGAAGGACTGGAACAGGATATTGTGGTGAGACCAAATGATTTTCAACACGCTTTTCATGGTGACACTGTAAAAGTGCAAATCAACAAAGATAACGGAAGAGGGCGGCGTACAGAGGGCAAGGTAACGGAAGTGGTAGAGCGCCTGCGAAATACATTTATTGGAAATGTACAGGTAAATAAAAATATTGCCTTTTTTGTAGCTGCATCTGAAAAGCCAATACCCGATTTTTATATACCGGTGGAAAAATTGAATGGTGCTGCTAACAATGACCGTGTAGTAGTAAAGCTGGTGAAATGGAACAAAACCGATAAAAAACCGGAGGGTGAA
>JBBQQP010000308.1:0-4435 GCA_038215675.1 Chitinophagales bacterium
AGCTTTTAAAAAATACTAATAGCACTTGCTTTTGGTAATATCTTTTTTATAGGGATAAATGCTCAACGCAATCATGGTTTCATTTTCAAATGAAAAGAATACCACGTTCTTCCTATCCAAATGAATCATATAATATTTTCTTGAGAGGTAGTTCTTGGTATGTAAGGCATGCTGGCAATTTTATCCAGTTTAGTCAATGTAATATTTGTGAATTTTTCCGCAGCTAAATCAGACCAGTTTTCTTTAAGGTAAATGATGATGGAGTAAAAATCCTGATCTGCCTTAACCGTCCATATTATTTGGAAAGCCATGTATCCAATTTATGTTTCATTTCATCCTGTGTGATATAATTTCCTTCCTTGTAATCCTTCATTGCTTTTTTTATTTTGGTTTGGAGTGGAACCGGTAATTCATTTACTGTTATGTCGTTGAATGTGTCCGTTTTATGCAACAATGCATAAACTTCTTATATTACAGCACTATCATTGGTGTTGCTGGGCATGGACAGTACTTGTTTTTTTATTATAGATTGTCATGGCTTAACATTTTTATAAATTTAGGTAATTAAATTGCGATCGCAAATGCCGTTTTACTTTGTAAAAAGCTGGGAATAACTAAACAAATGAGTGGTTATCTACAAAATTTATTATTTGAATATCTTAAAAAAAAGGTACTTTGCGTTTAGTGTCATAATGAAACAACTATCTGCGATATTGCTCCTGGGGATTTTTTCCTTTAATATTTTTGGATATAGAATCGTTGCATCCATCCTCGAGAGCCAGCAAAATCAACAAATGGAATTGGCAATTGATGGTAATGACTTTTTAGAAAGCCAGTTGATTTCAATTAAGCAGCCCACCAATTTACCCTACTATACCAACTCATTTGATTTTCATAGAATTGATGGCGAATTGAATATCGATGGTATTATTTACAAGTATGTTAAATGCCGAATTTATAATGACTCTTTAGAATTGCTTTGTATACCCAATACCGGCAAAATGAAAATTCAGGCGGCCAAGGCAGATTTTTCAAAAATGGCTTCCGACTTCCAGCAATCCAATCATAAGAAGAAATCAAATGATGATACCAAATCGCCTCAGAAAACAATCAGTGAATATGAGGAACATTTTACAACAATTGCTTTTAATTCAGCTCCGTTTTTAATCAATCATACCATCAAGCCTCACTTATTTGTAAGTATGGTGTTCACCAAATTGGTGGAGCAACCTCCCGAATTTCGATTGAATCTTTCTATGACTTAATTTTAATGCTGTCTGTTGTTATAGTTCCTGTGTCATCGGGAAAAAATCGGATATCCGGAACTTTTTTATTGTGAGATAACTCAGTCCCGGAAATTATTCCTTTTCGCTACGGCAGTTCAATCGTTTATCCACCTTACTTTTTATTATGAAGAATGTTTTTATTTTTTTTGCAGTTATGCTGTGTGCTATATCCTGTAAGCAGCATCAACCAGTACAAAGAACCTATTTCGCCGAGCCTTTCTCTTATTGCAAAACAGTAAAGGAGTTGAATGAGGTGGTGAAGTTTAATAATTTCTCGCCCATTGTTGCAGACCGGAATTATACCTATGCGAATATAGCTGCTTATGAATGCATAGCAGCAGCCTACCCCGAAAAATACAACTCTTTGGCAGGTCAAATAAACGGACTTTTAGCAATGCCATCACTGGATACTTCAAAGAAGGTGGATGTAGAATTTTCGGCATTACTTGCTTTTTGTAAAGTAGGCGAGGCTGTTACATTTCCGGAGGGCAGCATGAGCCTTTACGTGGACAGTTTAAAAACGTTGGCAAAAAAGCAGGGAATGCCCGATGAGATGTTCGACAACTCACTGGCTTTTTCAGATACCATCGCAAAGACGGTTTTAGCATGGAGCAAAAAGGATAATTACCTGCAAACAAGGAGTGCCCCGAAATATACAGTAGTTGATACACCCGGTCGTTGGGTGCCCACACCACCTATGTATGCAAGCGCCATCGAGCCGCATTGGAACGAAATAAGAACCATTGCATTGGATAGTGCAGCCCAGTTTAAAACACCACGTCCAATTCCTTTTAATATGAAGGATAAAAACGGGGCTTATTACAAGCAGGTAATGCTATCGAAAAATGTGATTGATAGTTTAACCGATGAGCAAAAGCATATTGCTATGTTTTGGAATGATTTGCCCAACGAATTACATGTAAGCGGACACGTGCAATTTATCACAAAAACATTTTCACCTCCCGGACATTGGATGAATATTGTGGGCATAGCCTCTATGAAATCGAAGGCTGATTTTGCAACAACTGTAGCAGCATACACACTAACGTCCATCGCCATGTTTGATGCATTTATACATTGCTGGGATGAAAAATTCAGGAGTAATATGTCGAGGCCGGAAACGGTGATAAATAAATACATTGACCCTGAATGGAGACCTTATTTGCAAACACCACCTTTTCCGGAATATACCTGCGGACATAGCACTGTTTCTTCAGCTGCCGCAGAGGCGTTAACCAAAATGTACGGCGATAATTTTAGTTACACCGACACCAGCGAATTGGAATTTGGTGTACCCAACCGTTCATTTACTTCTTTCCGCCAGGCCTCTAATGAAAATAACCTTGCCCGTTTTTATGGTGGGATTCATTTTCATCCGAGTTGTTTGGTAAGTACTGAATATGGTAAAAAGGTAGGTGACTTCGTGGTAGGCAAACTCAAGCTCAGGAGAGAAAATCAATAGCCGATACTGTATTAAATGCAGTCATTATTTAAGTACAAATCCATTATTTTTTTGAATGCTGCAAAGCCTGTTCCCGTTGAATTATTACGCAACTACAGAAAGAGTGTAGCAGATAAAGAAATGAGTAGAAAAACGGGTACGTCTCGCCAGGGCTGTGCTACTGTTGCAAATTATTCCATCAAATTGGGATGCGCATTAAGATTTTAAATTTCATCGGAGTCAATCATTTTCTATTTAAAAAAAACAACAATGACTAAAATATTAATAGCGCTACTGATTATACTGTTACCAGTATTTAGTAGCGCTCAAACAGATATGGATGCCATTATGATGGGCAAAAATCGTTTCTGTATTGGGCCGATGTACAGCTATAGCAGCTGGAAAGATTATTGGGAAGGATCTTTGAAAAGAGACAATCAGAATCTTGGAACGGTTTCTACACAGATGGCTGGGTTGATGGGGAACTATGGAATCACTTCAAAGCTAAATGTTCTTTTTAGTGTTCCGTATGTAAAAACAAAAGCTACCGCAGGTACATTAAAGGGTATGAAAGGCATGCAGGATCTAAACCTTTTTGTAAAATGGATGCCGGTTGAAACAGAAATGCTGGGCGGTTTTTTTTCACTGTATGGCATTGGCGGACTTTCATTCCCGTTGACCAATTATGTAGCTGATTTTTTACCGCTTTCCATCGGCTTGCATAGTAGAACAGCCTCTGCAAGATTGATGGCCGATTATCAAACAGGAAGCTTTTTCGTAACCGCATCTGCAACGTATGTGTTAAGAGATAATATACAAATAGACCGCACAGCTTACTACACAACAGAATTGCATTTAACCAACGATGTAAAGATGCCGGACGGTGCCAATTTCAATTTCAGAACTGGTATCCGGAACGAACGTTTGATTGCGGAAGCTGTGGTAAATAGCTGGAACACGTTGGGTGGTTTTGATATTACCCGTAACAATATGCCCTTCCCTTCTAATAAAATGAATGCCACTACCATTGGTGCCAATTTTAAGTATGTTATTCTACCTGTAAGAAATGAAGTGTCACTGGTATGGGGCGCCAACACTACCGTGGCAGGTAGAAATATGGGCAAGTCCAATACATTTTACGGTTCGGTATTTTATGTACTCGATTTTAACCGTAAAGCAAATTCATCTAACCAGCCTGCAAAAACTAATTAATTATGAAAAAGATATTTTTCCTCACCCGTTTATTGATTGCATCCATTGCGATGCTTTTCATTGGTTGTAATAAAGACATTGCAGGCAGAACGGAAAGTACACTTGCTTTAAGTCCGGCAAATACAGATTTAAATGCTGGTACCTGGAAACCGATTTTACTTACCGGGCCTGCCGAATTTGCGGTAGCTGCACCCATTGCTACCAACACGCCCGAATACATTGCCCAGGTCAACGAAATAAAAAGCGGGCAGGCCGATCTTACCAGCGAAGAAAGGGCAATCGTAAAATACTGGAGCGCAGGAGCAATATTGCGCTGGAACGAAATCTTAAGAGAATTGGTAGCTAAGCACAATTTACCACCCTATCAAAATGCGGATGGAACCTATCCTTTGCCAAGCGCCAGCAACCCGCTGGCTTACCCGCTGTTTCCTTTTTCAAATCCGCCGTATGCTGCAAGAGCTTATGGCTATGTTAGTGCTGCACAATATGATGCATT
>JBBQQP010000309.1:0-4432 GCA_038215675.1 Chitinophagales bacterium
GTCTTAAGCGAATTTTTTGTAAAGGCCTTGGATAAATACATCGTAATTTGCCTGGCCTGAACTATTTCACGCTTGCGTGTTTTTTGGAGCAGCTTGTCATATGGAACATCATAATACTCGCAAACCATTTTTTGGATAGCATCTATAGTGATCTCCTTACTGGAAGATTTTACAAAATTTCTTAATACTTTTTTTGCCAACTCAAGGTCAATTTCCCTCTTGTTTAGCGAAGATTGTGCCAACAATGATATCAACGCTCCTTCCAATTCCCTCACATTGCTATTGATATTATAAGCAATGTATTTAACCACTTCTTTTGGCATTTCAAGACCATCATTCTTCATCTTCTTCTCTAAAATTTCAATTTTAGTCTCATAATCCGGCACCTGGAGATCGGCACTAAGCCCCCACCTAAAACGACTTAACAAACGTTCCTGAACTCCTTCAAGATCTTTTGGTGGCTTATCACTGGTAAGTATTAACTGTTTACCACTCTGATGTAAATGATTAAATATAGAAAAGAATGCGTCCTGCGATTTTTCGGCCCGATTAAAAAACTGGACGTCATCAATTATCAGTACATCAATCAACTGATAAAAATGTATAAAGTCATTAATGGCTCCATTGCGGCCGTGATCAATAAACTGATTAATGAATTTTTCAGAACTCACATACAAAACAACTTTGTTGCTGTGAACCCTTTTTACTTCGTTGCCGATTGCCTGTGCAAGATGTGTTTTACCTAAACCAACTCCGCCATAGATCACCAAAGGATTAAATGAAGTAGTACCAGGTTTCTCTGCAACCGTTTTTCCAGCCCTTCGAGCAACCCTGTTACAATCACCCTCAATAAAACTATCAAATGTATACGCATGATTTAACTGCGGATCAATTTGCATCTTTTTGAGACCTGGGATCACAAAAGGATTTTTAACAGGATTGTTTATAACCAAAGGAAAGTCCATTTCATTATTTGAATATGATTTAAAACCATGTCCCGGAATATCCATAGTAAGTGGCTTATTTTTACTGTTGCCACTGTCTACCATTATTCTATATTCCAAATGCGCATCCTTACCTAATTCTCTTTTTAATGTTTTGGCCAATAAGCTAATGTAATGTTCTTCCAGGTATTCAAAAAAGAACTGACTCGGAACTTGTATCGTTAGTACTTTTTCTATTAATGCAACAGGTTTGATTGGTTCAAACCATGTTTTATAATGCTGCCATTCTACAATGTCTTTGATTATTTCTAAACAATTAGCCCATACCTTATCAAAAACTTTATCCATTATTCCTTAAGCTATTTATATATTGTATTAATATTTTTTCCTTCGTTCCTGTAACTCCTTTAAAAAATTCTGGCAAAATTTCATTCAGAAGGACGGCGAATATCAAAAGAATTTGTGGAAAAAAAAATTTTTTATCCCCTTGTTTTTTATCTGCCACCCCAATAAACAGCTTTTTTAAAGGCAATTTAAAAATTTAAAAAAAAGCTACTTCACCATGCCATCCCAGAACGCCCTGCCAGTCTGCATGGCCAATGAAAAACATCTTTATAGCACTTTTTATTCCGAAATAAATCCCTTTAAAAAAAAAGTGGATAAGTTCATCAAATTGCATTTTCAATCGGACTACCTGGTAATGTATTGTGCATCACTTTTTTGGAAAACTTACAGTTTTCGGAAACATTAAGGCAGTAAACATTTTATTGCTTCCATGGATGAACATATTCACCTCATCATTATTTAGTTTGCAACAAATAAAAAATTATTCAATTAATAATTTGCAGTTGAATAAATCAAAATTTGTAATTGATTTAGGAAATTGAATAAATTTTATTATCAAAGTAGGTGGTTCTTAATTCGTTTGGTTCCTGGGGGAAAAATGATTACAAATATTATTCGCTTTCATTGAAAGGCTCGAATAAAAAAAGTGCTTTCAGAAAAGAAAGATAGCTATTTTTTTCAAACGAAAGAGAAAATACCGGGTAAATATTTTTATCGACAAATAAGTTTACTTTTACCGCATAAATTTTATAAAAATGAGTTACGAATTAACTGGCAAATTAGTAGTGAAATATGATACTATGCAAAAATCTGCCACCTTTAAAACAAGAGAGTTTGCTGTTGAAAAAACAGATGACATTGGTGGGAGGACTATTACCAATTATGTGAAATTTCAGTCCGTACAGGATAAGACATCAATCATTGACAAAGTAAATATTGGTGACGAAATAAAAGTGTATTTCAATATCAAGGGAACCAAGTGGGAGAAAGATGGTAAAACAAGTTACTTTACCAATTTAGATGCCTGGAGAATAGAACCTATGTCTCAAACATCAGGGTCCGATAATACAGGAACAGATACTGAATATATGGAGCCTTTAGATACTTTCTCTGCTTCATCATCGGATGCTATTGACGATCTGCCTTTTTAAATATGCTTCAATGAAGCGGGAATAATCATCCCAAAAATTATACGCAGAATTTAGAAAATAGATTTTTTAATTAATAATGGAGCTTTGGAGATATAGAATCTTCAAAGCTCTTTTTTATCTAATTAGTAGCATGCAACAAAAAATTGTTTTAAAATTGCTTCCTTCCGAAGTAGCTGATCAGGCCACTATCATAGCAGCAATTGCAAAAGCTACCGGCAAAATAGAAAGCAGCATTTCAGGCTTTCAAATACATAAACAATCTATTGATGCACGGGGTAGCACAATCTGGATGAATCTGACTGTGAATGCTTTTGTTGACGAGCCCTTTCAGCAACGTACAATCCAGAAATTCAATTTTAAAAATGTAGGCAATGCCTCAAAAAAAGCGATCATCATTGGTGCTGGCCCTGCTGGTTTATTTGCTGCCTTACAATTGGTTGAGCTTGGCATTAAGCCCATCCTCTTAGAAAGAGGAAAGGATGTGAGGGCCAGAAGAAGAGATTTAGCAATACTTAATAAAGAAGGAATTGTAAATCCGGATAGCAACTATTGCTTTGGAGAAGGTGGTGCTGGTACTTATAGCGATGGAAAATTGTATACCCGCAGTAACAAACGGGGTGACATAGATAGGATTCTGAACCTTTTTGTACATTTTGGTGCGGAAGAAAAAATTTTATACGAAGCGCATCCTCATATTGGTACCAATAAGTTACCGCTAATCATCACTGCTATGCGTACACGACTGCTAGAGTGCGGCGCTGAATTTTTGTTTGAAAAAAAAGTAACTGATCTTATTATTAATGACGGGGAAATTACAGCTGTGCTTACTTCAGATGGAGACATCTTCATGGGCAATGCCATCATTCTTGCAACAGGCCATTCGGCGAGAGATATATTTGAATTACTACATCGTAAAAAAATACTAATTGAAGCAAAGCCTTTTGCGTTGGGCGTAAGGGTTGAACATCCACAGAGCCTGATAGACCAGGTGCAATATCATTGCCCCACAAGAGGCGAATTTTTACCCCCTGCCTCTTACAATCTGGTTCAACAGATAAGCGGCAGAGGTGTATTTTCATTTTGCATGTGCCCGGGAGGAATCATTGCGCCCGCCGCCACATCGCCGGGAGAAATCGTTGTGAATGGCTGGAGCCCTTCCAAAAGAAATAATCCTTTTGCCAACAGCGGTATGGTAGTGCAGGTAGAAATAGTGGATGCCCAAAGAGCATTAAAAAAGCAACGCCGTGCAACACAACAGCCAATAGATGCATCACTTGAACTTATGAAGTTTCAGCAGATGGTAGAGCAAAACTGCTTTACTGCAGGTGGTGGTTCTTCAAAAGCACCGGCCCAGCGTATGGTTGACTTTTCTAATGGAAGAGTGTCTACCACTTTACCAGATTGCTCCTATCAACCTGGTTTAGTATCAACGCAATTAAGTGAAGTATTACCTGATTTCGTCTACAATTCTCTTGCAAAAGGATTTGCTGAATTTGGTAAGAAAATGAAGGGCTATTTTAGCAATGATGCAGTAGTAGTGGCTACAGAAAGCCGGACATCATCACCGGTCCGTATACCGAGAGAGCATGAAACGTTAACCCACCCTCAAATAAAAAATTTGTACCCCTGCGGTGAAGGTGCCGGTTATGCCGGCGGTATTGTTAGTGCCGCAATGGACGGGGAAAGGGTAGCAAAGATGATTTGTACTGTCTTAAAATAACAAACGTGTTTTTATAATTATATCCAAAAAATATAAATAACAAACCCTGTAACAAAGAAGCTAAGTTTGTTACTAATAATAAACAAACGGTAATACCATTTAAAAAAATTGATAAGTTGGTATTTCTTTCACCTATATTTTTGCTATACAAAATTTAAACTGATGAACATTTTAGAACTGCACAACCTTAAAAAATATTTTGCAACACAAAAAGCAGTAGATGATATCAGTTTTAACATTGCCGAGGGCAGCATATTTGGATTGCTTGGTCC
>JBBQQP010000310.1:0-4427 GCA_038215675.1 Chitinophagales bacterium
ACAAAGAAGACCATCAATCTGAAATTGAAAGATGACCGAAAGCACGGGTATTTTGGAAAAATTGATGCCGCAGGGGGACCGTTGAAATCAATAGACGACCGGTATAATACCAATATTTTACTTAGCTCATTTAAAGGAAAAAGAAAGCTTACCGGCTTTATATTAAATGGCAATACCGGCCAGGATGGACTTAGCTGGCAGGATAGTGAAAAATATGGTGGGGAAAATGACAACTACAGTATGAACATGGATGATGATGGAAATATGAATTTTATGTGGCGGGGGGGAGGTTCCGACGATGAACCTGAAGTGAATACACAGAACGGATTTATCAAAAACACAAATGCCGGTTTGCAATACAGCAACAAATGGAATGATAAACAGACATTTAATATATCGCCGAAGTACAATAACCAAATTTATGATAATACAAAATCCAGGTTTTCACAAACCCAATTCAAGGATTCGGTCTTAAATGAAAATTCATTTACGACTACTAACGTAAACAGGTTTAATTTAAAAACAAACGCCAGTTTCGATATTAAACTGGATTCAAACAATACTTTAAAATTAACAGCAAGGGCAAACTTCTATCACACTGAAAGTGGCGAGCAAACCAGTTCTGCTACAACGGGGGAAACGGGTACCCTAAAAAACACATCCAACAGATCTTTAAAAATAAATACCGACAAGGAATCATATAGTAGCACTTTACTATTCAAACATAGATTTAAAAAGGCACGCCGCACTTTTTCTATTAGTGCAGATTGGAGTTTATTAAACAATAGCGGGGACAATTACCTGAACTCTGACAACCTGAGTTTTTTTGATGGCACTCCCTCTATTCTGCAAAAGTTAAATCAGTTTAAACAATCTGATAGATCTACTCAAAAGCTTTCTACCAGCATTATATATACCGAGCCCCTTAATAAAAACTATTCGCTTGAAGTATCACATCAGTTAACTACAAACAATGGTACCAACGATCAACTCACGTATAGTTATTCAAATTTAACAGGTAAATACGATGTGGTGGTAGATTCATTATCCAATAAGTTCAAGCAGCTTATAACGATAAACAGGCCGGGGCTAAAAATTAGTTACAGCACAAAAAAAGTAAAATATAATTTTGGAAGTGCCTTTGGTTTCACTCATTTTGATTTGCTGGATAAATCTTACAATAAAAATTACCTTAGAAATTTTACCAACTTTTTTCCGACTGCCAGTTTTACTTATAGCTATAAAGCCAATCACGACCTGCGTTTTAATTACAATGGTAACACAAGTCAACCAACTATTGATCAATTACAACCTTTGAGGAACAACGATGATTTTTTCAATCAATATATTGGCAACCCAAACCTGCAACCGTCATTCACCAATAGTTTCAGACTTTCGCATAACAGTTATAATTTTTTGAAAGATTTATATACCTACCAGTCATTCAATATCAGAACTGTTAACAACGCAATTTCCAATAGCAGGGCAACCAATTTAAACAGTGGTAAAACAACCATACAACCGGTAAATACAGATGGCAATATATCAGTAAACTTTTATGGAGGCGGTGGTTACAAACTGAAAAAATTAAACGTACGGGTTGGCCTAAACCCAAATATGGGATACAATAAATATGTTTCTATTATCAACAATCTTGAAAATATTTCGAAGACTTTAAATACCGGAATTTCATTGTCGCTGTCAAAATCGAAAGACAAAAAATACGATATTTCCTTTAATAATGATTTCAATTTTAACAGGAATTCAAATTCACAAAATACTACTATCAGACAATTTAATACCAATAATATTCGGGTTGATGCTACTGTTTATTATAAAAAGACATGGTCAATAACTACTGACTATAATTTTTTTATACGGCAAAAAACAGTAGACTTTCAGAATAATCTGACCAATCAGATATGGAATGCCAGACTACAACATACTTTTAAAAAGGATGAATTTACGGCTTACATCATGGTAAGGGATATACTGAATCAAAATATTGGTATTGAAAGAAATTTCTTTGATAATACTTTAACTGAAGAAAGAAACGACCGGCTTAAAAGATACGGCATGATTGGATTTACCTGGAATTTTAAAAATAAATCAGGAGAAGTAAAAAAATAATTAAACGCTAAAACATCATTATGAAACTTATAGTCCTTTTAATAGTATGCTTTTCTCCTTTTGCGAAAATCAAAGCACAGCAATTTATCGATAAGGCAATGATCGAATTCGAAGTAAAAACCAGTATTAAAAAAACCTTGAGCAATGATAGCTGGGCGGATATGTTGAAGGAAAATATGTCGGAATTTAAAACTGCTTTTTACAATTACACCTTCGCCAATAACAAAAGCGTTTATAAATTTGACCGTTGGGATGCTAAAACAAAAATACCTACCTGGTTTAAAGAAGGTGATGAGGAGAATGCGTGGTACTTTGATTTTAATACCGAACAGTTAAATATGAAAAAACAGGTGGAAGGCACCGATTTTATTATTACGGATAGCATTAAAGCTATTCAATGGAAACTCACGAATGAGAGCAGGTTAATCGCCGGGTTTAATTGCAGAAAGGCGGTTGGAAAAATTATGGACAGTGTGTATGTTTTTGCTTTTTATACAGACGAAATTACAATACCTGGCGGACCTTGTACTGTTGGTGGTCTGCCGGGTATGATCCTGGGGCTTACCATACCAAGATTATACACGTCATATATTGCAACTAAAGTGACGCTCAATAACGTACAAGAATCGGTTATAAAACCTGTTGTATCTAAAAAAACTTACACCTATGCAAGTTTACAATTATTGATAACTGAAAAAACAAAAGAATGGTTTTCGTGGGGTGATGACGAGGAAGAAAATAAAAGAAGGAAAAATCTTTTTTTATGGAATATTTTTTTATAAAATCTTCACAAATCCTAAATATTACGGAAGACTATAAAATTAAGAGGAAAAAGTTAGTGTAAAAAAACGGGTTCAAAATTTGAACCCGTTTTTTATTCTAAATGTAGTCTTTTTGACCCTTATGAAACAATATCTTACTTCCCCAACTCTAGCACCAATGCCTTGTAACTCCCAACAGTTAAATCTTTTAATTCCTTTTTTTCTTTTGAAAACACATCGGTGTATTTTGTAAATCCAGTCGTTCTTTCTGCATATTTATCAAATGAAATGGTCTTATCCGTTTTAGAAGTATTCATCACCACCATCACAGTTTGCCTGGCATCATACCTGAAATAAACGTACACGCCATCCTCCGGAACAAACTGCATCATTTTACCGGTTGTTAATGCTGAAGATTTTTTTCTGAAACTGGCCAGTGCATGAATATGATTCCAAATCTCCTGGTCTTTTCCAGTTCTGCCTGACGGGTTAAATTTATTGATCTGATCGCCGGGGAAACCACCCGGAAAATCAAGGCGCACATAACCATCATTGGGACTGGTAAATCCTGTGGTGGCCAGTTCATCGCCATAATAAATTTGCGGTATTCCCCTGCAGGTAAACAACCAACTTAGTGATGACAGATACTTATTCATATCTTCCCCAACTACCGAGTAAAATCTTGCTACATCATGATTGTCTAAAAACAATACATTCCTGGTTGGATCTTTATACAAAAAATCCTGGGCCAGTGTGGTGTACAATTTATTAACGCCATCTGTCCAACCAAAATCCTTTGTCATTGCATCCTGTATGCCCCAAAGAGTCTGGAAATCGGTAGCGCCCTGCAGGTTACTTTTAAATGGAAGGTGCAGGTTATTGTCTACAAAATAACTTTGATTGGCAACACCATGAAACCAGGTTTCGCCAAAGATGGTGAGCTGGGGATATTCATCAGTAAGCGCTTTGTTGCATTCGTTCATAAAGGGTAAATCGTTGTAGGCATAGGTATCCACCCGCCAGCCATCGATGCCAAATTCCTCCACAGTCCACAATGCATGTTGCAGCAGGTAATTGGCTACAAATGGATTATGCTGGTTTAGGTCGGGCATCTGTGGGGTAAACCATCCATCCACCAATTTCTTTTGATCGGCCTTGCTTGCATACGGATCAAAAACCACCTGGTCTTTGTAGGTGGTATTCGTGTAGGAGGTCCAGTTATGCAGCCAATCCTTCATCGGCTGATCCAATACAGTGATATGCTTTTCATCCACATGATTGTACACTGCATCCTGGATGATTTTTAATCCTTTTTGATGAGCTGCATCAATCAGTTGCTGGTAAGCTTTTTCGCCACCCAATCGGCGGTCGATCGTATAATGATCGGTAAATGCATAGCCATGTTCCGTTCTATTAACACGGTCGTTTTCAATTACCGGATTTAGCCACAAGGTGGTAACACCGAAATTTTGCATGTATTCCAACAGATTGGTAATAACATGTATATAGCCACCAAGGCGGTTAAAAACGCAAACC
>JBBQQP010000311.1:0-4426 GCA_038215675.1 Chitinophagales bacterium
CGGCCACCGGCAAAGCCTATGGTAATTATGTGCCGTATGTGTTGGAAACATCAGTTGGCTTAGACCGGCTTTTCTTAACCATCATCAGTTTGGCATACGCAGAAGAAAAATGGTTGAAGGAAGATGGCACAGAAGACAGTCGGGTGGTGTTGCGCATCCCTGCAAAAATTGCTCCTACCAAACTGGCCATTTTACCATTGTTAAAAAAAGATGGGCTGCCTGAAATAGCCCGTGAATTGATGAATGATTGCAAGGGAAGCTTTATGTGTTTTTATGAAGAGAAAGATGCCATTGGCAAACGTTACCGCCGTATGGATGCCATCGGTACTCCATTCTGTGTTACGATCGACCACCAGACCAAAGAAGACAATACCGTTACCATTCGTTACAGAGATACGATGGTGCAGGAAAGGATTGCATTGAGTGAGGTGAAGCAATTGGTGCTGGAAAAAATAAGCTAAGCATTCAATTAAATTATAATAAAAAGAGGAACTACTGAAATGGTTCCTCTTTATTAATACAAGACTTTATGAAAAAAATTTGTCTTTTATTGCTGATTGGTTTCCAATCGCTTTCCGCTATTGCACAGGATTTTCTGCCATCTTACTATCAAGTTTTAAAACATTTTTTTATAAAGTACAAAACGGAAGAAAACAATGAAGACTACACCAGTTTTGCGAAGAAAAAGAATGGCTGGTATGTTCAACAAACTAATAAAATCAAAAAAGACGAATTCATCAATGAAAAATTATTTTGGAGTTTAAGTGAAGGCAAATACATCAACGTGTCAGAAAAATATGAGATAGTAAGCGACACTTTAGATTTGGAAAATAAAATTAAACCCTATTTAAATCTGGACTGGTACAAGTACGACCGCATCAGGTATTTTGGTTACAATGGCTGGTAATATGATATGATTAATGACTTTGGAAATGAAAACAATCTTCCAGACACTCTATTGGATGGTTTAAGTAGGGCTTACGACAATAATGCACTAAATTATCTATGGTATCAGCTTGGTGGCAATTTCCAGGGAAAAGACACCATGCAAACCCAATTAAAACGACTTGAGCTACCTTCTTCTGCAAGAATAGATAAAGTAAAAGAAAATATAAACAATGCAATTAATCAAATTGAAAAATTAGCTGCTAAAAATCCAAATTACCAAACACCCGTTGGCAATGCAAATTTGAAATTATTTAATGAATATATGTTGGGCTATAACCAAATGATGATGTGCAACAATGAAGAAGATGCTCAATGGTATATTTCAAAAACTAAATTAGACGAACGTTATATAAATCAGGCAAAAAATTATTTAAACTCCTGTGAAAAAAATGCAATTCTTTTTACCTATGGTGATAACGACACTTACCAACTTTGGTATGTGCAGGAAAAATTAAATTATAGAAAAGATATTGCTGTTATTAATACGAGCTTACTTGGTGCTACCGCATATGTGATGATGTTAATGCGGAAAAATATGGTTGGCTTTTCTATACCGGCATCCTATCTTCAGGATGAGACATCTGATGTAGCCTATTTCAAGGAGTTAAAGGAAAAAGCACAAGCTGTAGACTCGCTGAAAATGGGGGATTTTTTAACACTCATCTATTCAAAAAAAAGTCCTATCTCCTATATAAACCCGGAAGGGACGGAGGCTTTACTGCCAGGTTATCCGAGCAAAAAAATATACATCCCTACGCCAGCAATAGAAAATAAAACCCTTACTATTCACCTGAAGGAGTACGTTTACTTAAATGAACTCTTAACGCTGGATATTATTGAAAGCAATCTTTTTAAAAGGCCTGTTTATTTTACCGCATCGTATGAAACGTATTTTGACAGCTATCTTACACCAGTTGGAATTGTTTATAAAATCAACCTTTCAAAAGAAGCTAATACCAGTCAGTCTATGCAGGAAATAAAAGACCTCGAGGATTTTCTGGATAAAAAACACATACCCGTACTAAGTAATGGCAAGGACATAATATCTCTGGACGGAGATATTTCCTTTTTTTACACCTACTACCAGATATTAAATTATTATTTAGAAAAAAAAGACATACCTGTTTTAAAAAAATGGCTTCGGAAATTGGAAGCCAGTTGTCCTGAAATAAATTCAGCCCAAATAAATGTTGCCAAAAATCTGGCTTATTATTATATTGAGGCTGGCGAGGCAAAAAAAGGCATTAATATTATCGATCAATTTGCACAATGGCTCTATGATAATTATACCGTGCCTGATTCATTAAACGGCTATTACTCCAAAGAAACTTACATCGATGAATTATCCAAGACAAAGGAATACCTGATATCAAAAAATCTAACCAGTGTTTTAATTGACCATCTGTTACTGGAATAAAATACAAATTTGCCACATCCGCAACTAAAGGGATTCGATTAGAAAAATAAGTTTGTAGTTTTACAATGAATGAATACACAATCCATCATACTATTAATTGAACAATTTCAATCACTGAACTTGTCCGATATCATCGACTTCGATAAATTTAATGGATATGCTATTACGCACCATTCAACAACCATTGAAGGCAGCACATTAACAGAGACAGAAACAAGACTGTTGTTAGATGAGGGCATTACACCTGCCGGCAAGCCATTGCTGCATAGCCTGATGGTGCAGGATCATTTCAATGCGTTGCAATTGATTATAAAGAAGGCAACAGAGAAAGTTGCCATCACACCAGATTTTATACAAGCCATCAATGCTGCAGTGATGAAACAAACAGGCAGTATTTATCAAACTGTATTTGGAGAGTTGGATGGTAGTAAAGGCGTTTTTAGAAAAGGAAATGTAAGTGCAGGAAATACTTATTTTGTTAGCTACCAAAAAGTAGAGGAACTGGTAAAAAAGCTTTGTGACGGCATTCGCCAAAAAATTGACAATTCCAAAACAATGCCCGAACGATTGACGATTTGCTTTGATGCTCATTTTGACCTGGTAAGCATTCACCCGTTTTATGATGGCAATGGTAGAACAAGCAGACTGTTGATGAATTATTTACAGGCATATTTTAATCTTCCCCTCAGCATTGTTTTTAAAGAAGACAAAGCCGCCTACTTTGAGGCGCTTCAACAAACCCGGCAAGAGGAGAACATCGACCTCTTCAGAGAATTTATGCTGGGTCAATATTCAAAATATCTACAATTGGAAATTGAAAAATTTCAATCACTGGATAAATCAGGAGCTAAAGGAAAAGGCTATTCCTTTGTATTTTAGTAACCTCTACCCTTTCTTTTTAAGTAACACCGGTTCCTTTAAAAATTCAAATAGTTTCTGATACACATCCTTGATCATAGGATAGGTTTCCGTTTGGTAAAGACTTTTCTTAAACTCAATCAAGATCATGCAACGGATGCTATTTAATTCTTTATCCAATTCTATTTGCCTTATAAATGTAATGTCCTTATCCGGGGTAACCATTCTGATTGATTTGGGCATTTCATCTACAATGTAATTGTCAGGAAGCTGCACCGCAACATGTAAATTAATGGCACGCTTGTACCCAAAATTAATATTGGAGAACCGTGTATCACTTAAGAAAGGGTTGTAATCAAAACCGGCGAAAAGATTCAACGGCAAAAATGTATAGTCGCCGGTTGTATTGAGCGACCCCGTTAAACTGAAGCGCTGTTGTAGCGTCATCGAATCATTTTCAATATTGGATAATTGCAAATCTTTTGCAGTAAAATTGGTACCGTCAACTATGTAATATTTTTTTATAAATAGCTCCTTATCCGATTTGTAATCTGATAACTTTTTTATCCTGGCGTAATCTCTGCTTTGAACGCTTGCCTCGCCGCTGATAGTGCCATTTTTGTTTAACTCCATGTTAACGGAAATATATTCTTTATACTGAACGGTATCATTTGTAATATCAGTTAAACCACCTGCCTTACGGTTTACGATAAACGCTGTTGTATTCAAAATATTGAAAGGCGTTACATGCGCCGGAATGGTTTTATCCGTTGCATCCAGGTAATACTTTTTGTTGTTGATTGGCACATAAGCAAATACCGAATTAAACTGATCTATAAAAGGATAATCTGCATTTACCTTTCCATGAAAACGCTCACTCACCAGCATCGGGTAAGCCTCCAATGAAGCTTCTTTTAAAAGATTGACCAATAGTAAATTAATGTCGCCGCTAGAACCAGTTTTCTTTTCCCAGGCATCCTTCACCCCCTTCATCGCATACTTAGTATAAAAGCCATTCCATACTACATTCCTGCGTACATAGTTAAAAACCGCCTTCATTTTATCTTCGGGTGAAGGCAATAGTTTTACCTGCTTCATAAAATCTTCTGTACCCAAAATACTTTTATCAAGCTGGCGCCCAAAATCAGGCGAGGCGTTCAACTCACGGGTTACTTCGTTCCAGGAAGTCATATACTTACTGGT
>JBBQQP010000312.1:0-4407 GCA_038215675.1 Chitinophagales bacterium
CTAGCCTTTTTTGTAATGGCAGGTCTTAGTTCATCTTCGCAATTGATAGCTAAAAAGTCGACCAAAAAATTTATTCGTTGTTACACCGTGGAGCGTATCAACGAAATAAAAAAAAGCAAGCCCAATATTGAAACCGATGCCCAGTTTGAAAGCTGGATGGGGCAAAAGATAAAAGACCGAAAGGAGTCCGCTCTTCAACGTCCTCTTGCGGGTAATTTTATAATTCCGGTTGTGTTCCATATCATTCACAATGGAGATGCGGTAGGTACCTCAAGCAATTTGGCTGGGGCGTATATACAGCAGCAGTTGTTACAATTGAATAAAGATTTTGCCAATGTGTCCAATAGCCAGTATGGCGTTTCTGCTGCTACTGGAATTCAGTTTGTGTTGGCAGAGGAAGACCCAACTAACAATACATTAGCAGAACCTGGTATTGATCGGATCGACCGGAATTCCAAATCCTGGACAGATTATTCATTAACACCTTGGGGGCCAGCTTATATTGATGGGCTTGTGAAACCAAATTCAACCTGGAATTCGAGCAATTACTACAATATATGGGTAATTCCAAATTTAGCGATTGGTACTACTGATATTTTAGGATATGCAACTTTCCCTTCCAGCTCAACTTTAACCGGTCTAAACAATAATGAAACAGCCACTTCGGCGGGCGTGGTTATTTTAACGGCTACAGTAGGCAGCACTGTTTTTCCGGGCAATTGTGGTTTTAGTTATGGTTTGGGAAAAACCCTTGCTCACGAAACCGGGCATTTTTTAGGATTGCGGCATATCTGGGGTGACGCCAATTGTGGCAACGATTTTTGCAACGATACACCCATTCACCAGGAATCCAATTTTGGAAGGCCTTCTCATCCTAAAAGCAATAGTTGTGGTTCAGCCGATGAAATGTTTGAAAACTATATGGATTACTGCGACGATGAGGTGCTCAACACTTTTACTGCCAACCAGGTAGACCGTATGCAAATAGTAATGTCGAAAAGTCCGAGGCGGGCATCACTTGCAATATCCAATGTTGGTGGTGTAGTGCCTGTTGGCAGTAACGGGATTTCCTTTACTATTTGTAGCGGTGTATTAAATATTTTGGAGGCAGGGTCTGTAGGAACGAATCCGAGGTACCGGGACGTAAACCTTACGCTCAATGTAAATGATAAAGCCACGGGTAATGCCACTGTTAATATTTCAGTTACAGGTAATGCCGTCAATAATTTTCATTACCAGCTTTTAACACCCGTTCTAAATTTTGCGGCCGGCGATCAATTTAAAAATGTTCGAATTAGGGTGTTTGATAACGCAGAAATAGATGGGATAAAAACATTGACGGTTAATTATGCCATTTCGGGTAGTGGTGTAACTGCCGGTACGAGTGCAAACACAGTAAGTATTAATGTAAGCGACAACGATTTTGTTGTGTTGGGTAGCAACCCGGTTGCGGTTTACAGCGAGAACTTTGGCACCAGCGGAGGACTTTTCCCTGCAGGTGGTTGGTTGGGTGGTTCGTTCATTACCGCTGCTGGTCCTAATACATGGCGGGTAGGGTCAGAAGGCGGAGTAGATATCACAGGCCAGGCTCTTTATATCACCAACAGTACCTTTGTAAAACCACTGACGTATACTAAGGACGCAGTGTCTGATGCGGTGGTAGTTACGCCTAAAATAATTACAAAGGGATATACCAATGCCACCTTGTCTTTTACCTATAAATGTAACGGCGAGGAAGATGCCGATGGAACGTGGGATTTTGGTTCTTTGATGTATTCGTTTAACAATTCGTCGTTCATTGGCCTTTCGGATAATTTAGGCGATCCTTACGTTTATGTTTTAACGCCTGTAGCAACAAGTAGCGGAGTTATCAGTTTGCCCAATAATTTACAGGATACTTCCTTTGCAATTGGTTTTAGGTGGAGAAATGATGATAATACCGGTGACGATCCTCCATTTTTGGTAGATGATATACTGGTAAATGCTACACCTTACCAGGTAGAAACAGGAATTAGCAACAGTTATGGCTTTGATATAAGAACAGGTGCGGCTGTCAATAATTTTAAAAGTACCACCGATAAAGTGATTGCCACTATTAAAAACACCTCAGCTTTCTTAAATGGAGTAACTGCCCGGATTACACAGGCAGGTACCGGTAATGTTGCATTCAATACCTCGCAGGGCACTTATTTGCGCACACAAAAAGTGTTTCAAATTGGCCCATCGGCAGCCAACACTACTGCAACCTACCAGGCTACCCTATATTTTACCACGGCCGAATTAGCAGTTTGGGGTGCCGACAGGCTCAATCTGAAAATACTGAAAGTAAAGGATGGTGTATCGCTCAGCAGTAATTTAAATTTCAACAATGCAGAATTGATTACACCAACCGTGGTAGAAAATGTTGCAGGTGGATTCATTGCCTATACAGGGAACTTCACCGGGTTTTCACAGTTTATACTGGTGTCTCCGTTAACTGTATTGCCGGTAAGCATGGTTAGCTTTCAGGCTACCGCGGCTGATAACAATATTCAATTGGTATGGCGTACTTCGCAGGAGAATAATAACCGTGGATTTCAGGTGGAGAGAAGCCTGGACGGAATCAATTTTAAACAGATTGGCTGGGTAAACGGCAATGGCACTACGTCACTCACATCTACCTATAACTTCGCCGACAATTTTGTACAGCAGAATATTACCTATTATTATCGCATACTACAGATAGATTTTGACAGCAGGCAGGTGTACTCGCAGGTGAGAAATGCCCGTCTGAAGGCAGATGCCGGAATTAGAATAGCAGTGAATCCTAACCCGGCAAAAGATTTTGTAAATCTATTGATCAGCGGATCATCTAACCGGGCGAGCATAGAACTGTTAAATGCAGCTGGGCAAAAACTACTGCAACGTACTGATGTAAACACTTCCAATGGTGCTTACAACCTTCCATTGCCGGTGCTTTCAAAGGGAATTTACACCATCATGGTTTATTTACCGGAAGGGGCTTTTGCCAAAAAAATAATCATCCAATAATAAGTTGAACACAGTCTTTTTATAAATCCCGGTAGCAAAGGCTACCGGGATTTTTTTATTCTTTTTGGCGGGAAAGCACGTTACTACATTCTACGGAATGATTTCGCTGATCGTGGGTTACGATTATTTGTTTAACTGTGTCGATGTTTTTGTTCTCCGGAATATTGAAGTAATTGCTGTAATGTTGATTGGTCTCCAGCGCTTCAAATTCACTAAACTGCGATTGTAAAAAAAATAGCGTTGCCCCCTGCAAAATGCATACAATGGTTTTATTGCGGAGGTAATTTTTGAGTTCAATACCAGCATTGACTAAACGACTATTTTCAAGCGATAGGGATCGTTTTATTTTTTTACACTGTCTGCTTTTGCTGGCTCAGTTGCAATTTGCTTACTGGAAGTCAAAGCAGGTTTACTGTTCAATGGTTCTCCCACCGCAATATCGCAACGGTGATTTGGCTGGCCATGAGCAGGGTTCATACCCGGGGTTACTTTTTGTACTGGTGGCGCTGCAACCACTGCCGGAGGTGCCAATGGTTTTATATTGGAGTTTGCAGCTGTATTAATTGTTGGTTTGCTGTTTAACGGAGCGCCCACCGCAATATCACACCGATGGTTTGGCTGTCCGTGATCAGGGTTCATACCTGCAGCCATATTTTTCGGAACAGGCGTAGCATTGGCTACGGGAATGATTTGGTTAGCGGCAACTGTGGGCTGTATTTGTGTTTGATTGCGATCGGCAGGTTTACTATCTAGAGGAGCGCCCACTGCAATTTCGCACCTGTGACCGGGTTGACCGTGGGCCGGGTTCAGTTTGCTATTGTCGTTACCAGGCAAAGTGCCGCCAGCATCTTGGGTTGTATTCTCAGGCAAGCCGGTCAAGTTGCGGCTTCCGGCCGAAGGCTGAAACATTGACTTTAATAAGGAAGAATCGGCTGCCGTTTTTTTATAAGCTGTCGTGTCAATTATTATCTTGTTGTATGTTTGAGCGCTTTTATCTGTCTGGTCATTTTCTGAGCAGGAAACAAAAGCAACAACTGCAATAGAAGCAAAAAGGGAATATTTATTACTCATATCATTTTTATGTTTGTGTAAAGTACTGTTATTTACCAGAAAGACAACTGGGGTAGAAAGATTTGATATTTATTTTAACGGGAAGTGGCTGATTCGATTTGTCGTTGTAAAAGTGTCATCATTTTGAAAAGAATATAAAGATGAATTCCCTTGCGCCAGGCTGAACGAACTTGTCACCATCTTAGATTAATAGGCCGTGGCCTGATTATAGCAGCTGAATCTATGCCTATCTGAAAACTAGCAGAGCCGTCAAATGTTAAGTTTTGTAGTTTTCGTTTCTGATACATTTGTATTGCTTATTTTTAT
>JBBQQP010000313.1:0-4406 GCA_038215675.1 Chitinophagales bacterium
AAAAGTCTGAAAGTTATATTGCCTTCAACGTCGGGGTTTCGCAATGGCAGTATATAATTTTAAAGATCTTTTTGTGCGAAAACCCCGCCGGGACAGAATAATTATCACCTATCCCGGCACGCCGCTGTTGCGTCTCCGACCAACAGCCGAAATGCTGCACAGAAAAAAGTGGTTGCGTTTTCTCATTCTACCTGCGTCTTGAATTGCTAATTCATCTGTGCCGGGTGGTTAAATGAGCATCGATAAAATAAAGTAACCGAGCCACTTAGTTTAATGGCACTTTATTTTAAATGAGTGAGCACCAATAAAATTTAAGCTTAATTATTCTTCCCATTTTTTTGGATTTTCACTAAATCCAAAAACGGCGTGAACGATAATGATACTACCGTCAATAGTGTAGTGAGCGGCGTAGGGAAAATTTTTCGGTATCGCATAGCGCACTTCATCATACCTAAACGACGGAAAGGTTGGCTTCTTTTCTGTTTCAGCTAAAGCCGCCTTTAATTCTTTGGTAAAACGGTTGCCGAGTCCCTTGCTTTTAACATTGTACCAATGTGCAATATGGGTGATGTGTTCAAGAGGCTGCGGGGTTAGGTATAGCGTATATTTTTTTAATCATTTGCCTCCAACATTTTCCAGGCTTTTTCTTCGGGGATCAATAATTCGGGGTTAACCTTGTATTTTTTAAAGCTGCTGCGTACAAATTTTTTCTGTTCATCAGGTGTGTAAATCACGGCATCTTTTTCATCGTGCAATAACAAATTGGCAAGCTTCTTTTTTTGGTCTTTGGGTAATTATTTTACCAGTTCAATAACCTGATCAAAATTGAGCGGTAAAAATATATCTGTTGACGTTGGCATAAATATATTTTTTAAGATGTGTACACTTTTTTTATCTGATGGTATCTGATGGTCATGTCTAAAAAATTGTTTGCCAACTTTTTACCATTCATTTGTAAATCCTTGCTGGCTTCAAATTTTTTTTATTGTTCCTATGGTTCGGGATATCGTCATAAAAGAGATATTTGAAGATTTTTGATCCCCTTTTAATTAATTGTCAAGATAAATATACACAATTAAAGAAAAAATCTTCTTTGCTGTTGTTGTTATGCCCATATAATTATCCCCTATCCCGGCACGCCTCCGTTGTGTCTCCAACCAACAGCCGAAGTGCGCCCCAGAAAAGGACTTACGTTTTCTCATTCAACATGCATCTTGAATTGCTAACTCCGCTCCAGCAGCACCCTTTTACCACATCCCGTATGCACAGAATCCGATAGCTTTCTGCTTCTTCAACTAAGGGTATGCGTATGTTTTTTATCTAGTGAATTTATTAGAAGAAAAGCTTTCGCAGACACCCCACAGCGGTTAATAAAAGCTGCGGCATGCACCAATGTACAAGGGTGCGACGCCACCAATGTCACATCATTGTTCTTCCGCCGGGCTAAAAATAAAAAATGCTTTAAACGTACTACCCAAGCGGATAGCAGCAGTATAAAGCATTGCTATTAAATCAAAAAAAGTTACTAGGTTGCCCAGGCTTTGTCGCCCTTTTTATATGGAAAAGAGCCATCGTATTTACCCGGAACCGCCAGGTAACGCAAAGCCTGCGTAGCACCTTCCTTTGAACTAAAGTAGCCCAATACAGAAAGCTCTTTCATCATACGGAAATAATGGGAAGGCTGCTCTTTTGTCTTTTTTGCCTGATACTCTTTTTGCTCTTTGTCGAGTGCGGTCAATAATTCGGTGCGCTGTTTTGGATCGGCTTTTACAAAAGATTTGCTGAATTGTTTTTCACTCAACTCGTCCATTTTTTTCAGGCCGTCCATGAATATTTTTTGATCCGCTTCAGTATAACAATCCAATACCATTACCGACATGAAGTTGCCAACATTGGCCGCTTTGGCACCCGGACTGCTCGTGGCTGGCAGAATGGTATCTGCAATTTCATTCAGGTAACCTACCTGGCTTTCACTAAATAAAGCATTTACCTGTTTGTCGGTTGATGTGCAACCGGAGAGGCTGAAAACCGATCCGCCAACAATGGAACCGCCCAGCAAAACTGCTACATTTTGCAACAGGTCTCTTCTAGTCATATTCATACTATTGATTTTTAGATTATTTACAAATTACCTTTTTTTAATTCATTTACTGCAAAATCTGCTGCCCTTGCCGTTAGTGCCATGTAAGTAAGCGACGGATTCTGGCAAGCGGAAGATACCATTGCGGCGCCGTCTGTTACAAAAACATTTTTAGCATCCCATACCTGGTTATAATCGTTGAGCACCGATGTTTTTGAATCTTTTCCCATACGGGCTGTACCCATTTCGTGTACCCCATGCCCCATGGCATGTCCGGTATTATAAGTGCTGATATTTTTAACGCCCGATGCTTCAAACATGGCTACGAGGTCATCAATAATAGCTTTCCGCATTTTCATTTCATTCTCCTTTAACTCTGCATCCATTGATAGTACCGGTAACCCCCATTTGTCTTTCACGGTTTTATCAAGCGTAATCTTATTTTCGTGGTAGGGCAAAATTTCGCCAAAACCAGTGGCACCAATGGTCCAGCCGCCCGGTTCCGTTAGCGCTTCTTTAAAGTCTCCACCAATATTTAATTCGGCAATTTCCCTGCTCCAACCCTTTCTTGATGCGCCGCCCTGGTAACCATAGCCACGCAGAAAATCTCTTTTATCACCGTACAAATTGGCAAACCGGCTGATGTAGAATCCATTGGCCCTGCGGCCATAAGTAGTTACATCTTCGTAACCGTCTACTGAACCAGAAGCACCTAGATTGTAATGATGATCCATGATATTATGTCCCAATTCGCCACTGCTGCTACCCAATCCATCCTGCCAAACATCTGTTGCCGAGTTCATTAAAACCCAGGCTGAATTTAAAGCCGAGGCGTTGAGAAAAACGATCTTACTAAAATACTCTACCGTTTTATTGGTTTCAGCATCCAACACTTCTACACCCTTTGCCTTTTTAGTATCCTTATCGTAAATTATTTTTGTTACGATTGAAAACGGGCGGACCGTTAAATTACCTGTGGCCTGTGCAGCTGGCAATGTGGATGATTGGGTACTGAAATATCCACCATAAGGACAGCCTTCCCAGCAACGGTTTCTAAACTGGCATTTTGTTCTGCCCGGTATAGCTGCTGTTAAATTAGCCACCCTGCCAATAATCAGGGAACGATTTTTAAATTGCTGTTTTATTCTTGCTGCCACGTCCTTCTCTACAATATTTAAATCCATCGGTGGTAAAAATTGTCCGTCGGGTAAATGTGCCAGTCCTTCCATTGAACCACTGATACCTGCAAATTTTTCTACATAATCGTACCATGGCGCCAGGTCTTTGTAGCGAATTGGCCAGTCAACACCATGACCATCCTTTGCATTGGCTTCAAAGTCAAAATCGCTCCAGCGGTAGCTTTGCCTTCCCCATAAAATAGAGCGGCCACCCATTTGGTAACTGCGCCACCAGGTAAATGGTTTTACCTCTGTATACGGACAATCTTTTTCATTCGTCCACGAATCCATCACTGCTTCGCTTGCTGCCCAACCACGATGAACTGAGGGATAATCTATTCTTTGTTGTTCAGTCGTTCTTCCACCGTGTTGAAGTTCCCAGGGGTCTTTCCCGGCTGTCTTGTAATCTTTCACATGCTCGTACTCTTTGCCACGTTCCAGCATTAATACCTTCAACCCTTTTTCACACAATTCTTTGGCGGCCCATCCGCCGCTGATGCCCGAGCCCACTACGATTGCATCATAGGTGTTTTGTGTTATCGCCTTATTATTTATATGGGTTGAATCGCCGGGCATAAACTTTTTGTGTATTGGGATGATTTAATCATGTCAATTAAAGGTTTCCTTTTTTCAGTTCAATCACTGCAAAATCACAAGCTCTTGCAGTCAAGGCCATGTAGGTAATCGATGGATTCTGACAAGCGCTTGATGCCATACACGAGCCATCAGTTATGAAAACATTTTTCACATCATGCATTTGATTATTACCATTCAGCACAGATGTTTTGGGATCTCGTCCCATTCTTGCCGTACCCATTTCATGAATGCAAAAGCCAGGAGCTGGAGCATTATCATAGGTACTGATATTTTTTAACCCAGCCTTTTCCAGCATTTCTGCAGCGCTGTCCTTCATGTCTTTACGCATTGCCTTTTCATTTTCTTTAAACTCACAGTCTATATCAAGGGATGGCAAGCCCCATTTATCTTTTTTATCTTTGCTGAGGGTTACTTTATTTTCATAATAAGGCAGATGTTCACCCCAGCTTCCCAGATTAAACGTCCATTTACCTGGTTCTGTTAATAACTCTTTATACCCTGAGCCAATACCTTCCTCAATGCTTATCCTGCCACGACCGGCACCACCCTGG
>JBBQQP010000314.1:0-4372 GCA_038215675.1 Chitinophagales bacterium
TGAAAAGCAACGGGCTGTGCCAAGGCCGGGGCATGCAGACTTTGTTGCAAGTAGAAAATATGGGGGCTTTGAAGACTTTAGGGGCGGCGGGCATTTCAGTGGTCGTTTGACAGTTTGTTTGGTAGCCGCAGGTGTAATTGCTAAAAAGTTATTAGGTAATATTAAGGTAGTCGCAACTATTTTAGAAATAGGGGGCGAGCCTGATACTGAAGTTGGTTTACAAAAAGCAATCGATGCAAAAGATACTATCGGCGGCATCGTAGAATGTAAAGTAAACGGCTTGCCAATTGGTTTGGGAGAACCATTCTTTGATTCTGCAGAGTCTGTAATCAGTCATGCAGTATTCGCCATTCCTGCTGTTCGTGGAATTGAATTTGGGACCGGCTTTGCTGCTGCTAAAATGTTTGGCAGTGCGCACAACGATTCAATCGAAAATATGGATGGGAAAACGGCCACCAACCATGCCGGTGGTATAGTTGGTGGCATTACCAATAGCAATGAAATGGTTTTCAGAATAGCAATCAAACCTACTTCATCCACACCTAAAGTGCAACAAACCATCAATGTGGAAACGGGTGAAGTAGAAGATTTTTCTGTAAAAGGACGACATGATCTTTGCATCGCTTTAAGAGTGCCGGTTGTATTGGAAGCCGTTACTGCTTTTGTGCTTGCAGATCTAATGATGATCGAACAGCAAATTGCACGCACTATCAGATAAAATAATTTACCATGCACCAATATATCGTAAATGCTTCCATTCAAATTTTACCAATTGTTCAGGACAGGCATCCTTATGAATGGGTAGATGAAGCAATTGCAGTTATACAACAATCCAACGTAAAATATGAAGTGGGTGCTTTTGCTACAACGCTTGAAGGTAAATATGAAGAGGTTATGAATGTGATCAATGCCATAAATGAATATCTTTTAAAAAAGGGTTGCGCTGAATGGATAACAAGCATTCAACTTCAAATACGAAGTAACAGCGATATTACCGGGGACGAAAAAACAGCTAAGTTTCACCCCAATACCTGATGAAGAATCAGCAGTAGTTTACTCAATTATTTTTTTATCTTTTAAAAAGATAGTGCTATCACTTAAGTAAGGCATAGTTTGGTTGAATTCACAGTTGAACAGGTACCTAAAAAAATTCACATTGCTCCACTTGTCTCTCAGCGGTAAATAATTTTTATCTGGAAAACGAACGGCACAAATATTATCAAAATGCAGCGGCTCTATTAATTTGCTATTGTGATAATTTCTATAACCATGATCACTCACCACAATTATAATTGAACCAGGGTCATTTGTGCAAAGCGACTCTACCATGCTTTCAATCTTTCTATTGGCAAATTTTAAATAAGATAAAAACAACCTTTTGTTGGCATACGATTGGTCATCAAATATTTGGGCAACCGGTAAATACTTTCCAGCACTATCATAAAATATCGGGGGATGCGGCATATTGAAATGGGCATAGATAAACTGGGGTGTTTTTGTATTCTTAGGTTTTATTTCAGTTATTTTTTTTTCAATAAACTTATTATTCCTGTCTTCGTGCATGGCAATATATTTCATGTAAGGAATACTAAACCTGCCAGAAATAAAATGCCATCCAAGGTCTTTTAATATTTTATTGAAAAATATTTTATGGGTAATAAGTGTAGCCTGCGAAATGACAAATGAATTGCCTTTAAGAGAAGGCTGATCGAGGATATCGAAGATGGAATAATTGGTAAAAGAATATCCCATCGATTTAAAATTCTGAATTGCAAATGCATTTTTAATTTCCTTTATTCGCTGCTGGTCATCATCCATGGTGTTGGCCAATGGCTTAAAGGGCTTGTCAATATAATCCATATTAAGCATGGAAGCCATGGAATAAAACGTCATATTGTAATTGGAAAAGGTAGGTAGTGTTTTAAACTCCTTCTTTTCTAAAAAATGATACAGGCTGTCATTTGAAAATGCAAAACTATCCTTCAGGCTTTTATAACCCGGATATTCATCAAACAATAAAAAATATACATTGGGTTTGGTTTTTACCAAAGTAGTGTCAAACGGAATAAGGTTAGCAGTTGACTGCTTTGGTTGGGGCATTGATTTAAATGCCAGCACCGATAAATCGAATAAGCAATAAACAAGCAACAACACATTCAGGTAAAAACACAATTTATTTTGCAAAAATGTTCGGTTACGAATGTATAATATGAAAAGTATAAAACTGCCCAGCATAAAAGGAACAAACAGGGTGTAGCTATGCAACCAACCTAAAAATGAGATGGATTTTACCCATTCGAAAATGGCGCCATAAAACAAAATCCACGTACTGATGAAAAAGCAAATCAATCCGGCTTTAATTGGTTCTTTTACAAAGAAAAGAAGGATAATAAAAAACAATACCACCACCCCAAGAATTGTAAAACCAGTTTTTATTATTTCTTCAAAATAAATAAATCCAAAATTTTCTACGGTTCCATGTAAGATGAAAAAAAGTACGAGTAAGAAAGGGAAGTAAGGTTTATTCTTAAGCTGTTTCATTTATTCTTTTCATTAAATAAAGCATGCGTTCTGTTCCGGTAATCTTTTCCTGAAATATTATATGATACTTTTTTGAAAAAGTAAGTTCAAAGTTTTCGATGGAATAATCGTTAAAAATGTCTTCCCGGTTTTGCAGCAGCAATTGTACTTTTTCATCTGTTTTGGGAACAAATTCTATCAGCAAATACTTTCCGGTCGAATCAAGCCAATCAGCAATCAATGTAAGCGGTACATTGCAGGCGATGGCAAGATGATGTACCAGGGCCAATGCCAACACCAAGTCTGCCTTCATCCGTTTATTAAAAGAATCCCTTTCATTGTTATTCCAGCCAATTGCAGGTGAGGGTGTGTTGAGCGTATTGATGCAGGGTAAAATATTCGTGATTTTCTGGTCACGTACTTTACAATATAAATCATTGATACAATTGGCATCTCCATCAACCGCTACTATTTGCTTTTCGGTATTTTTATACAACAGACTAAAATAGCCATCGTTTGCACCCAAATCAATCATCGTGGTAAAATCTATTTTTGATAAACAGCTTTGAACCAATTTGTTCTTATTATTCAAATAATCCTGGCCAAGGATGGTATCGGTGTAATAATCATCCCAGGTTGTTTTGGCTTTTTTAGGTGATAGTTTACGCACCATATGTTTAAGGCCATCTAATAGTATTTCTTGTTTTTGTTTGGAAAAATTCAGATTGGAATCTGTCTTCTTTTTCTTGCTCCCCGATATTTTTGCTTGTAAGTAGATATGTAAATAAACGTTCAGATTCCATTTGCATTTTTGGGGCAGAAGCGTGATTAATATTTCCAGCGGAATTCCGTTAGGATAAACTGTAAATAATTTATAACTATCGTGGTTACAATAATGCATCAGTAGTAAGGGTGCTAAAAAACATTCGCAAAACTGGCGGTAGGCAATCCAGGGTTGGCCTTCCGCATACCTTTCAAATGAAAGGGTATCAATGAATACTGGCCTGCCTCTTAAAAATTGAATATTAAATGGTGTAGCATCTTTTAAATACAAGTTACTTTTTAGTGCAGATGCTGCAATGTTAAGTGTCAATAAAGCTGCATCCTGCCACATAGCAAAACTCCACTCATATGGATAGCTTATAAAGGGAATTTGTTCCGGTAACAATACTTTTCCTCCATCAAAACCAAACTGCAAATTGTCAGTTATTTCTTCATGAGAGATCATCCATTTTTTTGTGGTTAACTGCTGGTACAATCCACTCTGAATTAATTGTTCGAATTGCTCGAAATATCGTGGGTGAATGTAACGAAATACCTTTCCCCGGTGTTCAAACACAAAGCCATCATTATCACGATAGGAAGAAGGAAGCGGAATCATTAAAGTGATTTATAGATATTGATTATTCGGCATTGTTTCCCTCGTCTTCCGGCTTTCGCTTTGTGAAAAAGGATTTTATTTTATACCAAAAATTCTTAAAAAAAAAGGCGCCACTTAAAACAGCGGCAATAATAACCTGGATTAAATAACTACCACTGCCCGGGTCTATATAAAGTAAAAAGTGTTTCATAACGCTTTAAAATGGATGGGAAAAACAGACTGATTTTATTTGGATGTACCGTTTTGCGTCAAAGTTAAGTATAATATGAAACTGTTTGGCTGCAATTCATCCGGCTTAAATATTGAATTCTTTAAGATACTGGTTTTATAAAACACGTCTTTTCTAATTTGTGGTAATCTATATTCAAACAGGAATAGCTCTTTTGGAGAATAGCAAGTGCCGAAAAAAAAGAATTAACACCCAACCTGTCTTAATGTTGATGCTATTTATTACCTTGTTCATTGTTGTGA
>JBBQQP010000315.1:0-4359 GCA_038215675.1 Chitinophagales bacterium
CGGCACTAACCCGGCTATTAGAAAAACGATGTTGTATTTATTCAGGAATCCAACTGCAAAACCAATGGCTGCCCAGATTAGCCATTTGCTGTGGTTGCTTCCGATATACCTGATATAAGTAAAGTAGAGAAACGTCCAGCAGAGAATATCAAACGAGTTGGGTTGATACAACATATTCATACGCATGATCACCGAAAGCATAACAGCCAATGCGCCTAAAGTCAGGGCAAATATATTTCCACCAAGTGCTTCGATGGCTTTCCAAACTACTACCATCGTGAGTGCGCCAAACAATGCAGGGAAGAATTTAACCCAGAAAACGCTGTTGCCCAATTGCAATATTAGCCACGATATCCAGGAGGTAAATGGTGGAACAGATTCATAGCCCCATGCAAGATGTTTGGCCTGGTCAAGGTGCAGGTATTCATCCCGGTGTAAATCATATTCGGGGTTGAGGAGAAAATACTGAAGTAGCATTTTAGCCAATACAAAAAAGCAAAGCAGCAGTGATTTTTTTGACATAATGCAATCGGTTGTGCAGTTGTGTTTTTATAGACCTATCCCTTTTTTTCATTCGCTTTTAACACCCGGATAAAATTCCCGCTACTAATCTTCTTTAGATCTTTATTCGAATACCCCAGCTTTTTTAATTCAGTTATGATCACCGGGTAGCAACTTACATCCGTTAGTTGCAATGGAAAAGATTCTGCACCATCATAATCGGCACCAATGCCTACATGATCCACGCCAATTAATTTTGCGATATAATCAATGTGTTTGATTAGCTGGCCCAATGGTGGGCGCAATGCATTAACCTCCGCAGGGTACAGTGAAAACAGTTGTATGGTAGCCATTTCATCATTGCCAGCCAACAGTGCCGTCAATGAATCGTATGCGGCTTTGTGCCGGGTCAGGAATAGTTTCTTTTTTTCCTCGTAGCTGCTATCCACAAAACCACTGTAGAAATTTACAAATACCACGCCTCCGTTTTTAGCGATGGCTTTTAGTTGTTCATCTTTCAGGTTTCTTCTATGTGGAGCCAATGTAAATGCACAGCTATGGGTTGCAATCACCGGACGGGTGGATACGGCCATTACATCCGCAAAAGTTCTTTCACCTGCATGCGATACGTCCACCATTACACCCGCCTCATTTAGGCGCCGTACAATTCGGTTCCCCATTTCGCTTAGGCCTAACTGTGGTAGCGAATCTTTTTTTGTTATTTCGTCCCGGGCAGACGTAGCCCAGGTGGTGCTGTTGTTCCAGGTAAGGGTTAGGTATTTCATGCCCCGGTTGATCAGGCTATCCAACAGATCCATGCGTTCTTCAATCATATGGCCACCTTCTACACCAATCATGGCAGCCAGTTTTTTTTGTTGTAATGCTTTTTTTAATTCTTTCGAGTTAATTACAAAGGCCATCTTGCCGGTGTTTCTTTTTATCAGCAATAGCAATGAATCTATTTCCCGGTTGGCACGGGCAAAAGCTTTGCCTTTACCATAAATTTCATCACACCAGATAGAAAAAACCTGCGCACCTAAATTGCCTTCGGATGCTTTTAACAGATCAAAATTAAGATCTGGCTGGTGGATGGCAAGGTTCGCTCCGTTCTCAATTTGTTTGGAGAGCACATCATTGTGTGTGTCAATAAAAGTAAACTTGTTTTTTTGTGCAAATGCAAAAAAGCAATTCGTTAATAGTAAAAAAAGCGCCGTGTATTTTAACATATTAAATGATTTAAACCAATGCAAAAAGATTGGTGCTGTAAAATAAATATAATTGAGGATAGTGCCGACCTGTAGTTTTAGTTCAGGTAAAAATGTAAAGTTGATTAGCGGTCATCCGGCTAAACGTATTGAAAGGTTAGACTTGTAAAATTGGGTTTCTTAAAACTGCATTCAACGTATGAAGCGGGACATCACAGTAATAATTATGCAACCATCGTACATCTGATTGGAAGGATATGGCTAATCAAAAATACCTGAAGGCAGCTGAAAATGGTCTATTGAAGCATACCCGGAAACGTTGACGTAAGCAACGAAATGGGGTTGGACATCATAAAGTGAATTTTATGAAAGTCAATGCCAGTGAGCATTTAATGGAATTTATGGTCGTTTTACAATCAGCAATCAGTCTATAAATTGCATTCAACCGCACTCTTTTCGCATTTACCTTTACTTTATCAAACAGGAAACCACCTGTTGATTAAGGTAAGTTTTTAGCAATTAAAAAATAGCTGCCACTATTTTAGCTTACCCCGAAAAACGCACAAAGCGTCTCCAACAATTGCCTGCCAGGATGAATGAATACCAACATTGTCTGCTGTTTTTTACAACCAAGCACGTGAATGAACAGCATTAAAATTGGGGAGCAAACGTTAAAAAATTATTATTAAAAAAAATTAAAATTATTAAAATGAAAAAGTTTAAAAACATGGTGTTAACGCTTGTTGCAATGGTAATATCTGCAACAGCAATCAATGCAAAAACAATCGATCCGGTTAATTCAGTTAAAGTTGCTGAACCTTTTACAGTAAAGTATATAGGTAACGACGGCGACTATTTGCTGTTTCAGGTGATTGTAAATTCTAACAACACTAAAGAAACTTCGATCGCTGTTTCTGATAAGTCAGAAGGAGAAATCTATGCTTCTCATATTCAGTCTACCTACAAAGTACAGACTTTTAAGATTGAAAAGAGAGACAACCAGGAATTGGATTTTAAATTAGTGATTGGCAAAGAAGTTTATTCAAGGTCATTTACTATTTTATCAACCGTTACAATGGAAGAAGCAAAATAGTTTTATAGTTAGCATTTGATGAGGTGCTACCTGTGTATTGCAGAAAACCAATTATAATCTTAAATGCCCGTATGCAGCCAGATCGCTTCATATGGGCATTGTTGTTTAAATGATATTCCAATGTTCTGTTAAGCCTAAAATGACTCAAAGTGATAAGACGAATTTTAGGCACTAATTACACGAATTACGAATTAACTACTGTATCAATGCGAGTTTTATGAATCGTATAGCAAAATAAATAGCACGTCAATTTAAATTTAGCACAGCACCAGAAAATAAGCTCACATCCGCCACTGCTACCAATGATGCAATATTTTTTATATCATTGAAGACGTTTCATTTTTACCCGCCTTGTATCCCTTTATTGAATAGTAAAGAATATAGAGGTAGCAGGGAACCATCAGGGCACAGAAAACCAGTTGGAAATTGTAAGTCTCTTTCAAACTGGCAAAGGCCTTTGGAATGATTGCGCCGCCTGCAATACCCATGATGAGGATGGCCGATCCTTTTTCTGTAAATTTTCCCAGTCCGCTGATGGCCATCGGGAATATTGCCGGCCACATCAATGCATTTGCCAGACCAAGGGCGGCAACAAAACCTACTGATAAATATCCTTTGGTAAGATAGGCTGCCATTGTAAAAGCGATGCCGAGTATTGCAGATATTTTCAATGCAGTCTGCTGCGAAATAAATTTAGGTATGGTAAACAAACCAATCACATACCCCAGCAGCATCGCACCTAAAGTAATGGACGTAAAGTATTTTGTGTAATCGGTTGAAATGCCAAATCCTTTTCCATAAGTTCCAATAGCATCGCCAGCCATTACTTCTGCACCTACATAAAAGAAAATGCAAACAGCACCCAGCCATAAATGCGGAAACTGGAACAGGCTGTTTTTTTGTTTACTGCCAACGATGCCTGCTTCCTGCACATTTGCTTCAGCAGATTTTATTTCCGGCAAAGCAGATTTCAAAATCCAGAATCCCAACAGTACCAGTACCACCGCCATGATTACATAAGGGGTATAAATTTTAGCCGCAAATTCACTAAGAATCGCATCCTTAGCGGATTGGTCTGCAGCGGCTGATACTTTGCCTTCCAGCTCGTTGATGCCCTTTAGTACAAATGCACTCAATACAATCGGACTGATGATGCCGGCTATTTTGTTGCAGATGCCTACGATGCTAATGCGCTGTGCAGCGCTCTCTATGGGGCCAATGATACTGATGTATGGATTAGAGGCAGTTTGCAGCAACGACAAACCAGACCCAATTATAAACAGTCCCAGTAGCGACATCGGGTAGTTTCTGTGGGTTGCATATTGCCCAAATAAAAACGTTCCAATTGCCATTACAACCAATGCCATTGCCATTCCTTTTTTCATGCCGGTTTTTTCCAATACCCAGGAGGAGGGGAGGGCCAGAAAAAAGTAAGCCATGTAAAAGGCGGTGGTTACTAAAAAAGCTTTGGAATCAGTATCCAGTCCGAAGGCCAGTTTTACATAAGTGATCAATGGACCGTTGAGCCAGGTGACAAATCCAAAAACAAAAAATAAAATT
>JBBQQP010000316.1:0-4351 GCA_038215675.1 Chitinophagales bacterium
TAATTGTTTCAAATAATGGTGGGATAAATGGCGTAAATGTAAATTTTGGTAACAGTAGTTATGGTTCAACACCTGGTGAAAACGGAGTTACTTTATTTAATCTATCGCTACCTGTTGATACCATTGCATTTAGTCTAAACATTGACTCTGTAAAAATAAAAGATAGCATTGTTAACTGTAACAAGTTCGATTTTAAAGGAATGGCTTTCACACAAAAATATCCTGTAAACCAATGGCAGTGGAACTTTGGCGATGGCAGTGTTGGCAATACACAAAATACCAGCCATACCTACAACAGCATCAATACGTTTAAAGTGTGGCTGGTTGTAACAGATATCAACGGGTGTAAAGATAGCATCAGTACTTCCGTAACGCCATCGGCAGCAATCAATTTCGACTTCTCCTACAAACAAAATATTTGCAATCCTTTATCCGTGCAATTTGCTCACATCGGTGCTGCTCCTACCAACCCCTATTGGTCATTTGGAGATGGCAACACAATTACCGCCAATGCTAACCCAACACATCTGTACAAATCATCCGGAAATTATATTGTAAAATACAGCGATTCAAACGGTAGCTGCAGCGATACCATCGTGAAAACGATTTCGATAAAGATATTGGCTGCAGATATCATCAGCACCCGGGATACTACCATTTGTTTCAATGGCACCAAACAACTCAATACCATCCCGGTATTAAGTTTCTGCTGGTCGCCTACAAATTTTTTGGATAATCCCCTTTCTCCCAATCCTGTTACTTCTTCCCCTTTCCCTGTAACCTATTATTTTACGGCGGAAACACCCGGAACAAATGTGATCAGCAATGGCGATTTTAGTTTAGGTAATACCGGTTTCAGTTCGAAATATAATTATATTAGTATCAACACCACCGAAGGCGAATATTTTGTAGGCACCAACCCGCAGGCATGGAATGCCAGTTTAAGCAATTGCTCGGACCATACTACCGGTAACGGTAATATGATGCTGGTAAATGGCGCCCCTGTTGCAGATGTAAACGTTTGGACACAAACGGTTGCTGTAACCCCTAATACCAACTATGCTTTTTCTACCTGGGTGCAAGCATTGTATCCACCCAACCCGGCACAGCTAAGTTTTTCCATCAATGGTGGCACCCTAGGTGGTTTAATTACTGCCGGTTTACCCACCTGCACCTGGAGCCAATTTTATACCACCTGGAACTCGGGTAGCAATACAACCGCGACCATTGCCATCGTTAACAAAAATACATTGGTGCAGGGCAATGATTTTGCGCTGGATGATATTTCGTTCTCACCCGTTTTAATGATGCGTGATAGCGTGCGCATCAGCATTGATACACCGAATGTAAAAGCAGATCCGGATACAGTGCTCTGTTCCGGAAAAACCATACAACTCAATGCTGCCGGAGCTGTTACCTACAACTGGATACCCTCGGCTGGCTTAAGTAATAATGGAATTGCCAACCCTGCAGCTACTCCCGCCAATACCACCCAATACATTGTAACAGGCACCAATACTTTTGGTTGTACCGCAAAAGATACGGTAACCATTTCGGTCAACCCGCTGCCGGTGATAACGAAATCAGTAGACGCTGCTATTTGCCGCAGTGGTTCCATTCAGTTATTGGCAGGCGGAGGAACAGGCTATTCCTGGTCACCTGCGGCCTCGCTGAACAATGCCGGCATTTCAAATCCAATAGCCAAACCCACCATCAATACAACATACCTGGTAACGGTAACGGGAGCGAATAGTTGCAGTAAAACGGATTCCATAAAAATAGGTATCCGGCCGATTCCTGTTTTTACTATTTCGCCTAACCAGGCAACCTGCACCGGTAATACAACTCAACTTAGTGCAGGTGGGGGCAATTCGTATTTGTGGAGTCCTGCTGCACTGGTAAACAATGCCACCAGCAGCGCACCCACCACTAATATTACTACCACAACTATCTTTACCGTAATAATAAAAGACAATACCTGTAACGATTCTACCAGCTTAACAACTACTGTGTTGATAAACCCGTTGCCAGTTGTGAAAGCTGCAAAGCTGAGTGATATTGATTGTGTTTTTTCTGCAGCGCAACTTTCCGCAAGCGGAGCCAATCGCTATATTTGGTCGCCCGCTACCGGATTAAACAACGCCAATATTCCAAATCCATTGGCCACTATTACTACAAGACAACAATACCTGGTTAGCGGCACGGATACCCTCACCAATTGCAGTGGCAAAGACACGATAACGGTATTTATCAAAGCGCCATTTGACCCAACCTTTTTTGTTCCCAATGCATTTTCTCCCAATGGCGATGGCATCAATGATTGCTTTCGGGTTAAAAATTATGGCACGGTAAAAATTGCAGACATTGCCATTTACAATCGTTTCGGCAAACTGGTCTTTCATTCTAAGAACGTAAATGATTGCTGGGACGGCACCTACAAAGGGAATCCTGTTGATCCGGATAATTATGTTTATTATATTAAAACATTCAACGACTGTGGTGCAAATACAAGAAAGGGGAACCTGGTATTGATAAGGTAATAGCTGATTAAAAAATAATTTCAGGAGTAAAATTTTAAAAAAGTTAAGTGCCTATCCACTCAATTTTTCAATATCATCCAGATCTTTAAATCGTGCGGATGCTTTTTTAGCCGCTAATAAGGTATCTAAATGAATGTAGCGCACCAATAATTCACTTTCCTGGTATTCCTGACTTAATTTATAAGCTGAAGTAAAATCGCATCCTTTCACAGTTTTCATTATGTCAATACTCACCGGCGACCGTCCAAAAGTAAATACGTCAATCAAATCATTGTACAAAAAATTATCCTCGGTCATATCCAATATCGGGAGACTAAACGCCTTACAGGCCCTGGTTAACTGGTGATAGTTGTGAGGAGTTGGGTTGATCCATATATCAAGATCACCGGTTGTTCTTCTGTATCCATGAATGATCACAGCATAACCGCCAACCAATAAATATTCAACCTTGTTGTTGTTTAACGCTGCTATAAAATCCCTAAAATCATCATTGAAAATATTGCCCATTAGCAATCATGTTTTCGTGTAAGAAAAAATTGCTTATCCATTTTGGGAGGATTTTCAGGATCTATGCCATAAGCCATACAGGTAAGCCACCACGCCTCCCTTAATCTTTCACCAACAGGCAAATCTTTATCGAATTTTTTATCACTTTCAGCCCCCTTAAAAGTCTGCGCTTTAAAAAAAGTTTTATCCATTTTGAAATTTTTCATGCACCTAAAATTAAATCAATTCCATCACATTAAAATTCTCAGCCGCTTATTCCGGCTGTAATGTTGATGCTATAAAAAATATTCTTTGCAACTCCCGGAAACAAGTTCTGATGCTTTTGGAAGGGGTTGAGGAAATTACTTATGAATCTCACTCGTAAAATGAAATTCAATATCCGGATTATTTTGTCTTTCGGTATTCAGGAACCATTCGCTTTGGGCCAGGTACACCAGGTGCCCATCTTTATCTTCGGCAATATTAGCCTGTTTAAAGCGGATGAAATCATCCAGCTTTTTAGGGTCTTTGCTGGTAAGCCAGCAGGCTTTATAAAAAGGTAAACTATTCATTTGAACCGAGGCGCCATACTCCTGCAGCAAGCGATACTGGATTACCTCAAACTGTAATTCGCCGACACAACCAATGATTTTTTTGTTGCCGCCAAATTGGGTAAACAATTGTGCCACGCCCTCATCGGTTAATTGCAGCAAACCTTTCTCCAGTTGTTTCGTCTTCATTGGATCCTTGTTCTGCACCTCCTTAAATATTTCTGGAGAAAAAGATGGTATACCGGTGAAATAAAATTGTTCCCCTTCCGTCATGGTATCACCAATTTTAAAATTACCGGTATCAAATAACCCTACCACGTCACCAGGATAAGCATCGTCGATCACCTCTTTCTGACGGGCCAAAAAGCTGTAGGGATTGCTGAAACGAAAATCCCGCTCCAGTCGAACATGTTTGTAATATTTGTTGCGTTCAAAACGGCCGCTACAAACCCTTAGGAAGGCAATCCTGTCGCGGTGCTTGGGATCCAGATTGGCGTGTATCTTAAAAATAAATCCGCTAAACTTATCCTCCTGGGGCAACACATCCCGTTCGGTGGTTTGCCTTGGTCGTGGCGTGGGCGCAATGCGGATAAAAGTATCCAGCATTTCCTTTACGCCAAAATTATTAACGGCACTACCAAAAAAAACAGGCGCCGTCTGACCACTTAGGTAATCCGCTATATTCAATTCGCCATATACCCCATCAATCAATTCAACATCTTCCCGCAAAGTGGCAGCATCCTTCTCGCCAATTTTAGCATCCAGTAAAGGATT
>JBBQQP010000317.1:0-4351 GCA_038215675.1 Chitinophagales bacterium
GTTGAGGATGATTGGCGATTGACTGGAATGAAACATGCAGATCCTGGTGTTCCCGAAAAATTGTGGCAATCAATTCATCCAGCGTTCCGTTGATGCCGGTTACTATTTTTAGTGCACTTTCTTCCGATGCAAAATGTTGGATCAACTCATCGGTGTAAAATTTAATGGCGTAGGCTACTTTTCCTGCTGGTTCGGTGGGCATACCGGTATAGGCAGGCGCATTGTTTTGCAATAGTCTTGCCAATAACAATGCACCATGATGGTCTCTGGATAAATGTGCAAGTGCGGGATGTCTTTTCATGTTTATAAATCTTTTGTGTTGAATTTACGGGTTGAATACCAAACTGGCAATCCGATCCATAAAGCCAATGTTGTAAACGAAAATATAATGCCGGTAGTAGTGCCAAAAAAGTCTTTGAAAACTGCGCCGGTATAGCCCATCATGGCTGAAACATCCAGTTGCAGTAAAATCAATATCCGGCTAAGATCGATTGGATTCAATGCACTCATTGCAATCATCGGCTTCTCCATCGGATAATCTGCAAATTGAAAAAGCAGGAACAATACCAGTCCATCAAACAATAAAGAAAAGTACAACCAAAGCATGATGGCTGCCCCAATGCCTTTTGCTTTATCTCTTGTTTTAACGGTGGCCAACAGGGAAATTGCTACAAAGATAATACTCAGCAACAGACCGATCAATATCATGGTGAAGCCAATCATATTGGCCTGGTAAATTAAAACAGGGATGCCTGCTCCTATAAAAAAAGCAATGGAAAGGGAAGTGGCAAGGCCGGTGAAAATACTCAGCCAGATTGTTTTTCTTTTTAATGGCTGGCTCACCAATAGTTCAATAAATTCTGCGCTGTTGTAAATATAAATGGTCGAAAAAATAATACTTACCAGTGGCACCACAATGAGGAGTATGTTTAATAAACTTAGCAATCCCTTGCTGTTATTGTCTTCCAGGCTAAACACACTCATGGAGGCCACCAGCAAAAACAAGGTGTAAACCAGCACAATTTTGTTGCGAAGGATATCGGTGATAACGTATTTTATAATTTTTTTCATAGTTTTTATTTTGTCATTACCCGTGCGATGGCTTTTGAAAGTTTGTCTTCGCCGGTATCCTGCCTCAAGGCTTCAATGCTTTTATGGAAAAGTAATTTGCCATCCTGCATATAAATGATCCTTGTTACCAGGTCGTCCAGTTCACTTAAAATATGCGACGTAATTAAAACCAGTTTGCCCTTTTCTTTTTCGGCGATAATTTTTTCTTTTAATAGTTCGGACGCAACCGGGTCAAGTCCGGCGGTTGGTTCATCAAGTATCAGCACCGCAGGGTCAAACAAAAACGCCAGCGCTGCACTTACTTTTTGCCGGGTACCGCCAGATAGTGTTCGCATTCTTTTATTTACCAGGTTGTGCAACTGAAAGGATTGAATTAAATCTTCATCCAGTGCAGTTTGTTTGTTCCTGATATCTTTCATCATATCAAGCACATGGCCAATCGTCATGTTGTCGGGATAACGTCCTATCTGCGGCATGTAGCCAATTTCGTCCCGGTATTGCCAATGATGCAAAATATTTTTATCCTTGAATGTAATAAAGCCGCTGTCCGGCACTACCATTCCCAATATCGATTTTATTAAAGTCGTTTTACCACTACCGTTAGGCCCAATCAAAGCGATGCATTCCCCCTTGTTGCAGGTGGTAGATACATTGTCCAGTGCTTTTAATTTTCCAAACTGTTTGGTTACGTTGCTTGCAATAATCATTGTTTAAATATTTTTTTAACCACGCTGAAATACTACTATTGTTCTGTTAAGCCTAAAGTGACTTAAAATGATAACACGAATTTTAGGCACGAATTAAGAATTAACTATTGTATCAATGCGAGTTTTATAATTTGTATCATAAAATAAATAGTACGCCAACTTAAAGTTAACGCAGTACTAATGTTCAGTTAACCCTAAAGTGACTTAAAGTAATAACACGAATTTTAGGCACGGATTACACGAATTAAGAATTAACTATTGTATCAATGCGAGTTTTATAATTTGTATCATAAAATAAATAGTACGCCAACCCCTTACAATTAACATAGCACTAGTTGGTTTCATTCGAAAGCTATGGGCTCTATTGCAGTTGATCTTTACAAAACGTCAGCTCATACTAATTTCCCAAAATAATCCAACCATCCAACCATCCAACAATAAATCAATTTAACCATCCAACAATTTAACTATCCAACAATCCATCCATTCAAAACGCCCGCCTTATCAGCGGCACATCATCCATCACATTTTCGGAGGGCATAAAGTTTACACTTTTTTAGAAAGGTGTAAACTTTATTTAAAAAGGTATAAACTTTATAAAAATCAAAAAGCCTTTCTCATCAACGGTGCATTGTCTTTCAGGTTTTCGGGTGTAATGCTGGGTAATATTTTTTCTGTTTTATCCAGTAAGGTGGTAATAAAACTTCTGAATAAAATCATGGCCGGTGGATATTTTTCTACAATCATGGAATACATACTTACCGGACGATAGGGCACATCGCCAATCTTATCTTTATTCAAATCATAGCCTTCATATTTGTCCCAATAATTGCTATTGAATTTGTTGAGCACCAGCGATCCGTTGGTGCCCACATCAAAAGTATTGCCGATAAAATTATTGTGCTCCAATACCACATCCATGCAACTAGCCTGGATTTTTAATGCCCAGCCATTGTTTGCAAAAGTATTGTAGGTCATATGAATTCTGTTGCCACCTTCCATAAAAATGGCACTTGTGTTTCTACTAAAATGATTGCCTTGCAGGTAGCCATCTGAGATTTCTTTTAGCAATATTCCATGCGATGCATCTCCCCAGTTTTCTTCAAAATAATTGCTGAACATTTTTATCCTGTTACTAAACATCACAGATACACCAGAACCGTTGTTGCTAAAAACATTACCCACATAAGTATCGTCGTTGCTAAACATAAAATGCAAACCATACCGGATATTTTTAGTAGAAGTGTTGCGCCAGATAATTGAGTTTTTTACAAATTCAAAATAGATGCCGTCCCGGTGACCGGTTATATTATTACCGATGATGCGCAGGCTGTCACTCTTCCAGCAATGAATGCCATTGGCACTCTGCTGCTCTTCCTTTGCAATGGCGGTAAGCTGGTTGTTTTCAATGGAACAGTTCAGCCCGTTTTGAATGTAAATTCCAAAGAAGGTGTCCTCCAGCCGGTTGTTTTTAATCACTACATTATTGCAGTCATATACTTTTACACCACTAATATCTTCCATACTGGAAATGCCCGAATGAATGATATTAAATCCCTCCAATATCACACCATTGGCAGTGATAGCAATGATCTCATATTTTCTTTCTCCATCCAATACAGGATAGTTGATTCCTTTTAGTACAATACTTTTTTTTATAACCAGGTTCTTCTCTTTGTAATTACCTGCATCTACCAGCACGGTGTCACCTGCAACGGCAGCGTTGATACCTGCAGTAATGTTTTTGTGCGTTCGGCTGGCACCCACATAAATGGTGTTGGCAAATATTGCTCCACAACAAAAACACATTGCTATTAATAAGATAGGTTTCATTTTTGTAATTCCTCCCAGGTAATTTTATTGCCGTTTAATTGTAGAAATACGTTCACCAGGCTATCCTCATTGCTAAAGGCTGCAATGTTGCCGTTCATTGGACTTTTTAAAGCAGGACTTTGCAGAAAATGGGCCTGCTCTGCTTTTATTAAATCGTGCGGTCTGCTAAAGTTGGTAAAGTAGATGCCTGCAATATTGGATGCTTCCACTTTTTTTGAATGCAGGAAAGCTACCAGGCAATGCTCATCATCAAACTTATATAGTTTACTTTTTTTAGTGACGATCTCTGCACCAAATCTATGATCACTGATGGTCATTTTACAAAAATCACAATTGTCCTGTCCGATACGGATGGGCTGCGGTGCAGTACTACAGCCGCACAGCGAAAGCGTTAATAAACTTACCAATAATAAAGGGATTGCATTCATCGGTATGGTGTTGTTCTTTTTTCTTCTCCATTCATATACAACAAGCCCTAATAAAATAACGCCGGCTGCAACAAAAATCCACCCGCCTATGTCGGGGATTGAATAGGCGCCAAAATTTAATAATTGTTTGAATCCAATGAGTGGCGGCTGGTAAGCCATACCAGGTACAATGATGGCCGCATCGGGGTTTAAGTTGTGCCCGTAGTCATATTCCCATCTCCAGAAATCAACCATGGCTACCACTCCAAAAGTTACAAACAATATGCATAAAATATTCATCAAACCTCTTTTGGCTACAATGGCTGCAACTAC
>JBBQQP010000318.1:0-4346 GCA_038215675.1 Chitinophagales bacterium
CATAAATGTCCAAAGCTTATTCAGCTAAAAAATAAAATAATGAACCATTCCTAAACTCCTTGTATTCCTTATATTTGGGATTATCGATTGGTATTGCCCTCGCAAATTCATAACTCAGTTTTACCTTACTGGCAAAAAAACCCATGATAACTGTTACTATAAAAAGAGCTACCAAAAGTGGCAGGCGGTAATTAATTACGAAAGTCCCTAAACGTTTCCACATAAATAAAAGATTGATTTAGAAGATGCAAATAAAAAAAATTTGTCTGGAACTGGATTTATTAAGATATGTACGCTTCTAAACGTGGTCCGAAAAAATTACGCAGTTTTTCCTTTATGAAACAATATTCTATGATATTTTATGCTAAGAGCGGCTCCACAGCTACAATTTATGTTCGTTATTTAAACTACTTAGCCCAAATCAGTCCCTCACCAAACCGGATGCTTTCCTTGCAGTAAAGCTAATTGCTGTGCAATTATCCTGCCCAAGGTGAACTTCAATAAATCTCCCGTTTCCCAGTGTTTTTCAATTATTTTGACCACCTAATTTATTGTGTGCTACTTTTGAAAAACAATTAAACTTATTGACCACTTCAACTTTTCCTTTAGGCATAGGGCATGACTCACAAAACAAAAGGCATCGTTTTACGCACCATCAAATATGGTGAAACAAGTGTGGTGGTTACCATGTTTACCGAATTATTTGGCGTGCAAACCTATATGGTAAATGGCGTTCGCACAGCAAAAAAATCCTCTGCCAAAGCCAATCACTTTCAACCCGGGGCTATACTCGACCTGGTCGTTTACCATAGCGACCAAAAGCCAATGCAACGCATCAAAGAGTTTAAATGGGACTATTTGTTTCAACAAGTACTGAGCGATGTAATAAAAAACAGCATTGCACTCTACATTGTGGAGCTTTTGCAAAAATGTTTGAAACAGCCAGAGCAAAATACAGCCCTGTTTTATTTTTGTGAAGATGTATTGATCCAGTTAGACAATGCAGATAAAGCCGTTACCGCAAACTTTGCGCTTTACTTTTCCCTTCAGTTGCCGCATTTTTTTGGCTTTCAGGTGCACGACAACTATGCTGAAGACCAGACTGTACTGGATCTGGAAGAAGGCAATTTTATGTCCGGCCAGCCAGAACATCCACACTTTATTGAAGGCGAACTGGCGCAAATAACATCCCAATTATTAAAAGTGATGCAACCGCATGAATTAATCCAGTTTAAACTGCACCATGATACCCGGCGAAAACTTTTATTACATTACCAGACCTATTATGCTTTACATATTCCAGACTTTGGAGTAATGCGCACCCTTGAAGTATTGCAGGAAGTTTTTTAAAGTTGGGGGGATGGGTGAATTGTAAATGGTGAATGGTGAATGGTAAAAATATCGATGATCCGATAACGAGCGAGTCGTAACTCAATCCAGGCCTTTGAGTAATAATTCGTGTAACTATAGGCGCAGGCTGTCCGGTGCGTACAGTGCCCTCCCTGTTAATAATCTCCAAAAGTAATTATTCGTAAATATGAACAAGCTTACAGTTCCACATTTCAAGAACACCGAATCTAAATCGCTCAATACTTTGTAAAATATATTCAGTACCAACATATCCCCATTTACCATAAACCTTATTTTCATAATCGTAGAAGGAATAGTCTCTTGTATCCACTAGTACAATTGAATATATTGGATTTAAATAAATATACCTTTGAACCAATGCAATCTTTAAATTGGTATTTTTTGTTGCCTTCATCAGGTAATCGCCTAATACAAACAAAAAATGCTTAGAGAAAACTTTTTGCTTCCTTTTCTTTTTTAATATTTCATACAATGAATCTGGATTTTGAAAAGTGGTACTATCTGCTATTTTCGCTAATTCACCAGACAGTTTTTCATAATATACCTTAAAAGCAACAGTTGTATCCGCATCCTTTGAAGGGTACCATAATTTTTCAACTTCATCGGCATCAGGAAAATATTTCTTTGCGGAAAAATCAGCAATTAACGTTAGATCATTCAATAACAAATGATTTGAAAAAATACCATTTGGCATAACCAGAAATTTACCCTTTGATACCTCATAAACCCTAGCCTTATTAAATTCAATTTCCGATAATGGGCTACCAATATCTATATTCTTTTTATATTTTATAGATTCATCAAAAGTTAAAACTTTATATTGAGCCATTGCATTTAGAGTAATTTTCATCATTAATATGCTTATGAGAATTTTCAAATCTAATTCGTGTCCAAAATTCGTATAATCCGAGCCAAAAAAAATCTTGCCTACAAAATTCGCTTTGCCACTGACTGTTCTGTAGTTTGTAAATGATCCAACCCGTCAATTAAAACAATTCCTGGCTTTTTTCCATTTTCAAAACTGCCCAACAGGTGATCCAGTTTTAAAGCTTTGGCGCCATTTAACGTGGCCCATTTTAACAGGTTCTTCAATGGAATAAAAGGTTTGACTCTTCGCTGGATAGTCATTATCTCCTCCAGTATATCCAGTTGCCAGTTACTTGCATAACTATCCGTGCCGATAATGATACTTGCATTATTTTTCATCAATAACCCAAAGGGCGGCATTTTTTGCTCAATATATTGATTGGCATTTGCACAAATACAATAGAAAAAATGGGGATTGATCGCCTCCAAAGAGCGCTTGCAAAATTTGATATCATCCTCACCAATAAACGTGTTATGTACAGATATTATAGATTGCCCCAAGGTGAAAAATGGCAGCCAGCTCTCAAAACTTGATTTTCCAGTTGGTTTAAACGAGCTAATATCTATCCCGAAATTTTTATACAAGTCTAAAAATCCGCCAGACTTATTTTGGTATAATACATCTTCGGCTGCACATTCCTGGTTGTGAATGCTGATTATTTCACCGGCACTTGCATCGTTTAAGAGTTGAAACAGGGTTTTCGAAACACTGTATGGCGCATGAGGTGTAAGGCTGGTATTTTGATCGCCTAACAACAATTTGAACTGATCGTACACTTGAATTGCATCTTCCAATCTTTTTTGGGCAACTGCATCTACAAAACCACTTACCTCTACAAAGTTGTGCCAAAGCAATTTGCTTTCCTGCTTTACGGCTATAGAATCCGAAGTGTTGCAGATATCTCCCACGGCAACAATCCCACCTTCGTACATTTCACTTTCAGCTTTCAACATAGCGTCCAGTTTCAATTCACTCGTTGCCACACGGTTGCCCATTACCTGTTTAACAAAACCTACCAACCCGGTTTTTTCAGGGATTGTCCCTTTTAAATGGCTTAATTCCAAATGACAATGTGCATTGATGAAACCCGGTGTAAGCAGACCCCGGAACCTTTCTATTTCTTCACCGGCATCCTGCTGATATACTATTTCGATAATGGTCCCCGCTATATCCGTTATTAAGACGGCCGGGTCGGAAAGTATTTCGTAGCCATTAAAAATATAGTCTGCTGTAAATTTTCTATACAAAATGATTGGTTGATATATTGTAAATTTGCCGCCAGCTTTACAGCGGTTGTGTATTTTATAAAACCTAAAGGTCCTAAACACACCTCAATTTTATTCAATTGGAATAAAAATATGCAATATTAAAGTAGTTGTTATCCCTAATAAAGGTTGGTTAAAATAAATTTATGTTAGACAAATTAGATGCGATAAAGGGAAGATTCGACAATTTAGGTGTGGCGCTTACCAACCCTGAAATTGTAAGTGACAATAAAAAATTTACTACCATTAGTAAAGAATATCGAAGTCTGGAAAAAATTGTACTGGCAAGAAATACCTATGTGCGTTTACTGGATGATATTGAATTTAATAAGGAGGTTCTAAACGGGGATGACGCAGAAATGAGGGATTTGGCCAAGCAGGAATTGCCAGCGTTGGATGAAAAGAAAGAAGCATTGGAGCAAGCGCTACGCAATATGTTGATCCCTAAAGATCCCTATGACGAGAAGAATGCCATACTTGAAATCAGGGCTGGAACCGGAGGCGATGAGGCATCTCTCTTTGCCGGCGACCTGCTAAGAATGTATTTAAAATATTGCGAGAAAAAAGGCTGGAAAACTGCTTTGCTGAGTGAAAGTGAAGGTACAGCAGGGGGCTATAAAGAAGTACAGGTAGAAGTAGTGGGTGATGATGTGTATGGCGTATTAAAGTTTGAAAGTGGTGTTCACCGCGTACAAAGAGTACCGGATACGGAAGCTAGTGGTAGGGTGCATACCAGTGCTGCAACCGTTGCGGTGATGCCAGAAGCGGAGGAAGTAGATTTTGAGCTAAAGGAAAGCGATGTAAAAATGGAAACCGCCAGAAGTGGAGGTGCAGGTGGACAA